>CAZFQW010000006.1:0-20902 GCA_964521225.1 uncultured Roseobacteraceae bacterium | reverse complement strand
GAACAGAACGAAGTAGCGGAAATTTGGCTCACCTTCCCCGACCCTCGCCCCAAAGAGAGAGATAGAAAAAGACGATTAACCAACCCACGATTTATGGGAATCTATCAAAATATTTTAAAGCCCGAAGGTGTTTTCCGTTTCAAAACCGATAACCCTGGTTTGTTTGAGTATACACTAACCGTTTTAGAAGGGCTAAAGATTAAACCCGAAGCAATTACCCGCGATTTATATAACTCGCCTCTATTGGCGGAGCACTACGATATTGTTACAAGATTCGAGCGTATCTTTTTCCAAAAAGGGTTTAGTATCAATTATCTGAGATTTCGTTTCGGTTCTTGAAATTATAAATAGTTTTAGTTGTTAAGTATTTAATGAAGTTATACGCTAAGATATGTTTTACAACTTTTCAAACAACCGCTTATTGGGCAATACAAACAATTGCCTTTTAAATGCACCTAAGCGCAAACCGCAAATAAACGAGTAGTCGCCCCCCGCCAAATACACGGCCATTTCGAGAAATTAACTTAAAACAACTGATTATATCTTAAAAAACTAAAAAAAATATGCCAACAACAACTATCAACCCATCAAAAGAACTTATTGAAAAAGCGTTTAAAGCTCAGCAAGCATATTCAATTCAATTACGGCAAAGTAAAACTTCGGAGCGAATCAGGAAACTGCGTCGGTTGCTTTCTGCCATAGAAAATTATACCCCCCAAATTGAAGAAGCTTTGCTGAAAGACTTCCAAAAACCTCCTACCGAAACGCTTCTTACAGAGATATTTAGCACGATTGCCGATATAAAACATTCCATCAAACATTTAAGAACGTGGATGAAACCCACTGAAGTTTCTACTCCTATGACGCTGCTCGGCTCATCCTCCAAAATCCATTATGAGCCAAAAGGAGTATGCCTCATTATTGCCCCTTGGAACTACCCCTTTTTTCTGGCGCTTGGCCCTTTGGTTTATGCCATTGCAGCAGGAAATACTGCCATGATAAAGCCTTCGGAGTTAACGCCTCATACCGCTCAGCTTATTAAACAGTTGATTGCTGAAACTTTTGAAGAAAAAGAAGTGACTGTTTTTGAAGGCGGCGTAGAAATTTCTACCCATTTATTAGCTTTTCCTTTCGACCATATTTTCTTTACAGGTAGCCCGCAAGTAGGTAAAATTGTGATGGGAGCAGCGGCAAAAAATCTTACCTCTGTTACTTTAGAATTAGGTGGAAAATCGCCCACGATTATAGACGAAAGTGCCAATTTAAGTGATGCTGCCGAAAAAATTACTTGGGGGAAATTTTTGAATGCTGGGCAAACTTGCATTGCTCCCGACTATATTTTGGTTTCTAAATCGCAGTACGCCAACTTTCTTAAAAAAATGAAAGCAGCCATTGAAAAAGCCTACAACCCTAATAAATTGGGGATAGATGCTTCAGACTCTTTTGCCCGCATTGTAAACGAAAAGCATTTCAACCGCCTAAATAGTTTACTAGAAGATGCCCGTAACCAAGGAGCTGAAATTGCTTTTGGAGGGCAAGTAAATCCAGAAACAAACTTTATTGCACCTACCCTTCTTTGCGAAGTAAGTGAAAGTATGGCGGTGTTGCAGGAAGAAATTTTTGGGCCTATTCTTCCTATTTTAACCTATTCTGATAAAACGGAAGTAGTGAACATTATAAATAGCAAGCCCAAACCTTTGGCAATGTATATCTTCAGCGAGGAAAAATCGAATACAAACTACTACTTAGAAAACACTTCGGCAGGTGGCGTTTGTGTGAACGATTGTGTAGCGCATATTGTGAATCCTAATCTGCCTTTTGGCGGTGTAAATAATAGTGGCATTGGTAAAACGCATGGTATATTTGGTTTCAAGGCGTTTTCTAACGAGAAGGCGGTGCTTTATCAAAGAACAGGATTTACCAGTTTAAAACCACTATACCCGCCCTACAATGGCACTGTCAGAAAAATGGCAGATATGTTGGTTAAGTGGTTTTGAGTGAAAGAATAGACTATTGTTTCACTCACAAGTTGTTTGGTAAATTTGTAACACTGAACAAACTTCAACAAACTAAAAAATGAAACAGATTTCAATTTTCTTTATAGGAATTGCCCTGGTTTTGGTTGGATGCAATGCAGGGAAAAAAGCTACGGAATATCGGGCTGAACTGGCAAATAACCCTGACTTTATACACCAAAGCTACCAAGCACTTACCGATGTAATTGTATATGATATTTTCTCGCCTCCGGTAGCAAGCCGAATTTATGCCTACTCTTCTTTGGCAGCGTATGAGATATTGGTTCATCAAAACGCCGAATACAAATCGCTAACCCCTCAGTTAAATGATTTCCCAGAAATACCTCAGCCTGACTCGACATTACAATATTGTTTGCCACTAGCAAGTATCCATGCTTTTTTTGAAGTAGGCAAAACCATGATTTTTTCTAAAGAGATGCTGAAAGAAAAGGAAGACAAAATCTATCAGTCTTTTCAAAAATTAGAACTTCCTCAAGAAATCTACAATCGCTCTTTGGCTTATGGGAAACAGGTGGCAGCGGCTATTTTAGAAAGAGCCAATCATGATAATTACAAAGAAACCCGAGGGATGCCCCGCTATTCTGTAAACGACAATGTGGGTAGATGGATTCCGACTCCTCCCGATTATATGGACGGGATAGAGCCTCATTGGAACAAAATAAAAGCGTTTACACTAGACTCTGCCCAACAATTTGCACCAAAACAACCCACTGAATATGATATTACCGAGGGTAGCGACTTCTACAAAGAAATTATGGAGGTGTACAACACGGGGAATAACCTCACAGAAGATCAGATGGAAATCGCCAAATTTTGGGATTGCAACCCTTATGTTACCCACCATACAGGGCATGCCATGTTCGCTACTAAAAAAATAACTCCGGGAGGGCACTGGATTAATATTGCTTATGTTGCAGGCAAAGTAACTGAGGCAGATATTATGCGCTCTTCAGAAACCTACACAGTAACTTCATTGGCACTGTTCGATGCATTTATTAGTTGCTGGGACGAAAAATATAGAAGTAGCCTTATCCGCCCGGAAACTATCATCAATAATCATTTCGATGAAAGCTGGAATCCGCTTTTACAAACGCCTCCGTTTCCGGAATATACAAGTGGGCACAGTGTGATTTCGGCGGCGGCAGCTACTGCTCTCACCAGTTTATATGGAGATAGTTTTTCGTTCGTAGATTCTACAGAGGTTTCTTTCGGGCTTCCTGCTCGTTCTTTTCAATCGTTTTTCCATGCTTCGGAAGAAGCCGCTATCAGTCGTTTGTATGGGGGCATTCACTATATGCCTGCTATTACCAATGGTGTAGAGCAGGGCAGGAAATTGGGTGATTTTTTAGTTAATAAAATTCAGACAAGAAGTGTGGAGGAGGTGAGTGCAAAAGCGAAATAATGTTTTTTTAGTCTTATAAGGGTTATAACCCTTATAAGACTTGATTTAATTATTGTTTTTTACTCGGCTTTTGAACTTCTAAATTTGTACTCTCTACTTTTCTGGTAGATTGAGATAAGTACGAAGAACCATAGTAAAACTCTTCTTTTCTTTTTTTTCCATTTTCTAGAGTTCTCGTTCCCCAAGCATCTAAACGTTCTAATTGTTTAAAACCTACCGTCGTATTTTCGGCGCTGCCCCTAAACATTTTCAATTCACCTTTATTCTGAGAAGCAAGGTAAACAGGTTGGTTCTTTGCATCGAAGAATTGCACGAGAGCTTTACCATCTTGGGGCATATAAAATCCGCTTTCGTTAAGCAATAAAACCTCGAATGCCCCTTCTCCATTTCCTTTGAGAAACCAGCCATTGCTTGCATCGTACCTACCAATGGAAACTTCTGTTCCAAAATCATTTCCACAAGCAAGCACATCTAAATTACCATCGTTATCAAAATCGCCTACCAAAGTGCCATACATGGGGGCAAATTGTGCTTTTAGGGGCAGTGGACTAATTTTAAAATTACCAGCTCCTAAGTTTTCGATATAACTACTTTGTAGGTAGTTTGCTTCTAAAATTTGGGCACCTATTAGCTGCTCTTCTGTGAAAAGGCTATCAATGGTTACGCTGGCAAAGTCTTCATATTTTCTGTATTTAGCACGCATAATGATTAATTGCTTGATCATATCTTCTAATGTATGCATTGGGTATGCTCGCTTTTTACCATCTACGCCTTTTTGGTAGCTTGCCATAAATGCATCGTAGCTTTGGTTACCATCAAAATCTTTTGCATACACCGAAACAGGCTGCTCGTTATTTGCCTTATACACCGAGTTCAACCCTAAATTGCCTACGATATAGTCAGTATCTCCGTCGTTATCAAAATCGCCTCCGGTTAAACTGTTCCACCATCCTTTTTTGTCTGATAAACCACTGCCTTGCACTGCCTCAAAACCAGTTTGTGTGTTTTTAAATAAAGTGATGGGCATCCACTCTCCTACCAACATTAAATCGAACCACCCATCATTATTGAAATCGGTCCATAAAGCATCGGTTACTAAACCGATATTGTTGAGTTGTGGACAGATTTCATCGGTTACATTGGTAAATTTGGGTTCATTAGGGTTTTCGGTATCGTTGCGCAAAATGTAACTTGAAGCGGCCTTCGGGTATTCCCAAGGTACCACTCTTCCTCCTACAAATAAATCTAAATCGCCATCGCCGTCGTAATCGTTTGCCTTTACTGCCAAGCCACTTTCTGTAAATGGGGGCAATGCTTCGGTACTAAGGGTAAAATTCCCTTTCCCATCATTTACATATAACCTATCCTGATATTCTGGTGATTTCGCTTGTCGTTCAAAACCGCCGCTAACTACGTAGAGGTCTATATCGCCATCAGAATCAGCATCAAAAAACAAACTTCCTAGGTCTTCTTCCTCATGTGTTTCTGCTTGTAAAAAACTACTAGACTCCTCGAACTGCCCTAACTGGTTTTGGATAAATAAGCTGCTTTTTTGTTTATAAGAACCTCCCACAAAGAAATCGTCTAAACCATCGCCATTTACATCGCCTACGGCAAGTGCAGGGCCACTTTGGGAAAATTTATGAGGCAGCGTTTTTTGGATGTTGAAATCGATAAAATCTAATTCTTGATGTTTAAAGTTAATTCCATATTCTTCAGTTACTTCTTGGAGTGTTTGTGTTTTTTTTCCGGCAATGATTTCCCTATTTAATACAGGTTTTTGAGGTTTTATAGCTTCACTTTGGAAAACTTCAAGGGTCTGATTGGGAGATACTCCACGGATTAGCTGGCTTGTTCCATCGCCCCATATTATCCTGATTGAGTCTATGGTAGTCGCATTTCCCAAACCAAAATGAACTGTGTTTTCAACCGAAGAAAGATATCCTCGAACGGTTGAGTGCTCATAATATTGGGTATTTCCGTTTTCTGTATATACAACCACTTTTGTACCTGTCCCGTTTTGGTTTCCCAACTTGCCTTTCAGTTTTAGTTTTAAATATTTTGGTAGGTCAGGCAGCTCTTTATCATACAAGTTATTTTTAAAGATGAATGCAGGATTGTTAATATTATTGACGATGTAATCTAAGTCGCCGTCGTTATCTAAGTCGGCGTATGCAGCCCCATTTGAAAACGAAGGCTGCTTTATACCCCACTGTTCCGAAACATCTTCGAACACCATGTTTCCATTGTTTTTAAAAGCATAGTTAGGGATTTTCACTTCGGGAATCATTGGAATCAGGATATTACTCGATGCCACCCCTAGTACTGTACCCCTGAAAGCAATAAAATCGTGGTCGGTAATATCTTTAGGAAAACCATTAGTAATTAGTAAATCTCGGTCGCCGTCGTTGTCAAAATCGGCTAATAGCGGACTCCAACTCCAATCGGTTTCGTGCACGCCCGACAGAAAACCAATTTCACTAAAAAAAGGACCTACTTTTCTCTTTTCATTATCTAGTAGATAGCCATTGTTAAACTGTAAGGTATTTCGAGCATACTGATAGCCATAGTTGTATTTATCGTTGTTTACATAGGTTTGATAGTTGTTTGCCGAGGTCATTCGCTTTTTGCGTTCGTTGCTTTCAGGGAGCATATCGAGTGCTATAATTTCTACTAAGCCATCGTTATTAATATCGGCAATATCGTTTCCCATAGCCGAGTGGCTTGTGTGCTTAAAAAATGTGGCTGCTTGGTCGGTAAAAGTGCCGTCTTGGTTGTTCATGTAGAGCAAATCGTTGGTGATAAAATCGTTGGTTACGTAAACGTCTTGCCAACCATCTTGGTTGATATCCACAATGGCTAGCCCTAGTCCATAGCCCTCGGAAAGGATATTGGCTTCTTGCGTTGCATCGGTGAAGGTATTATTACCTTCATTTCTGTACAGCCTGTCGTTACTGGTGGAAGTTCCTTCTAATTTTTTGTCTCTGTATTTATTAGGGAATTTTTCTACTTGGTTGGTGAGAACATATAAATCTAAATCGCCATCATTATCGTAATCAAAAAAAGCGGAATGAGTGGAAGGCCCTGTGTCGGCAATACCAAAATCTTGTGCTTTATCGGTAAAAGTTGGTTTTCCATCTTCATTTAAACCGTTGTTTATAAATAATAAATTGGCCTTTTTACTTACTGCGCTATATGCCGTTGCCGAAATGTAAACATCTAGCCATCCATCTTGATTGATGTCTACCACGGTAACCCCAGAAGACCATTTGTCAGCAGCTTCAATGCCTGCCAAAGCAGAAATGTCTTCAAATTCAAAATTACCTTTATTGAGATAGAGTTTGTTGGCCACCATATTTCCAGTAAAAAAAATATCCTCTAAACCATTGTTATCGAAATCGCCGATGCCAACTCCTCCTCCATTAAAGATATATTCGAAGTCGAGGACATTAAAAGAATCGTTCTGAACGATGGTATTGCTAAAAAGTACCTGTGTGTCTTCGGGAGATAACAGGGTAAAAAGTGTATCTTCTTTGGGTTTACATGCAAAAAAAATGAAGAGAAAAAAGCATGCAATCACGTAGATGTAATTATTTTTCATAGAAATGGAATGTTGGTTCTTAGTTAATTAAGCGGCTTACTAAAGCTAAATTTTTTGTGGGAAAAGAAAAAGGCAAAGGTAAAACTACCCTTGCCTTCTATTAAAGAATAAACTACAGATTTATCTTAATAACCTGGATTTTGACTTAATACATTAGGACCTTGTAGATCAATCTCTTGCTGTGGTATTGGAAGAAATTCATCAACACCAGATTGGAAGCTAGCACCTGAAAATGGCGAAGCTACCAATTTACTATTATTATGCTCTATGTATCTGTTTAACTCTGGTGCGGCAATGCCCCATCTTACTAGGTCAAACATTCTATGACCTTCGCCAGAAAGTTCAATTTTTCTTTCCATGCGTACTGCTGCTCTTGCTGTGTTCGCATCTGACCAAGGAGACGAATACAAGTTCACTACATAATTTGCAGCAGGATTTCCATCTTCTTTAAGTAAAGCAGAGTTTGCAGCTCTTTCTCTTACTCTGTTTACGTAAGCTCTAGCTGCTTCTAAGTTTCCTAACTCTACTTCGGCTTCGGCAGCCATTAGTAAAACATCGGCAAATCTTATGATTTTATAGTTGATAGAAGTATACCCCGGAGTCCAAGAGCTACCGTCAGTTTCAGAACCTGCTTGATTTTGCGCGTATACAAATTTCTTTGGGGAATAAGGTCCACCATTTGTATAATCTCTAATCCATACTCTTCCTGGGTGATTTCCCCAATCTAGGTAAGGAATTCCTCTTCTACCTACAGAGTGATCTAAACGAGGGTCAATATTACCTTGATCCTGAACGAATGCATCTTCCGAAGCAAGTAAGTTATCGTCTGCTAATGCTTTTCCTGGATCGTTATACGAGTTATCCAAAATAGGCAAACCGCTTGCATCGGTACGGAATGAGTTCACCAAATCAAAACTTGGTTGGTTGAAACCACAGCATCCCCCTGGACCACCTTGCATGAAATTAAGTACATGAGCAGGGTTGGCATTGTTAATGGAGCCTGTGTTAGCAGCTGCTTGAGAGGCAAATACGGTTTCCGGACCATTATCGTTAGACGTTCTCCACAAATCAGCATAATTAGGTTGCAACTCATACTTAACGCCAGCTGCATTTACACCATTATTAATTGCCTGATCGAACATAGATTTTGCTTGTTGATACTTACCTTGGTATAGGTAAACCTTACCTAAATAAGCCGCAGCAGCCCACTTATTTGCTCTACCTACATTAATTTGTTGTTCAGGTAGGTTATCAAATGCAAACTGCAAATCTGCTTCAATAAATGGATACAAATCTTGGTTATTAGGCACAGGATCTATTCCATTCCATGTCTCATCAACATAAGGAGTGTTATTAAACATCTTTTTTAGATGATGATAATAATGCGCTCTTAAAAACCTTGCTTCGGCTGTAACTCTTGTTTTCTCAGCTACTGATACCTGCTCACCTGTTTCACTAACAAGCTTTAAAGTTGCATTTGCTCTTGCAATTCCTTCGTACTGGTTTGCATAGATACTAAAGATTTCTCCATTAGTAGATTGCGGCTGATACGTGTAAACCTCATTGACAATAGATTGGTCTCCAGCATCAGAACCTTTGTAAGCATCGCCTCCTCTTACGCTACCCCAAAACCAGCTAGAGGCATCATCGTAAAATCCTCCTCTACCTAATAAAATACTATATGAGCCTATTAAAGCCCCGTCTAGACCTGCTCTACTTTGCAGTTGGGCTTCGGCCAGTTGTCCTGTCGGTAACACCTCCAGGAATTCGTCGTTACAAGCAGTAATGCTGAGTACTACTGCTAAAAGTGAAATAATTAAAATTTTTGTTACTTTCATAATACTATAATTTAAAACCTTAAGGCATTAATAATCAACTGTTTAAATAAATAGTTTAAAATGCGACGTTTACACCAAAAGTATATCCTCTAGTGATCGGGAAGTTACCAATGTCGATACCAAAGTTAGTATCTACGTTACCACCAACCCCTGGATCTAATCCTTCATATCCTGTGATAGTAAAGACGTTATTAACTGAACCGAACAATCTCATACGCTGTAACTTTAGTTTATCTAACATACTTTCAGGTAAATTGTAAGACAAAGTTACATTTTGTAATCTGAAGAACGAACCATCTTCTACATAATAAGAGTGCGACTGAGTAGTTGTACTAAAGTTTGCAATTGAAGTGAACAAAGGAATATCTCCTGTTGGATTTTCAAAAGTCCATGAATCTCTTACTCTTTCGCTAATAGACGCTCCTGGAAAGAGAGAATTAAAATCAGTAAATAATTTTGACACATTGTAAATATCATTTCCAATAGAAGCAAAAGTATAAGCTTCTAAGGCAAATCTCTTGTACTCAATTTTAAAGTTGATACCTCCAGTAAAGTCTGGCACAGGGCTACCAATAAAAGTTCTATCATCAGTATTGATTACGCCATCGTTGTTTAAGTCTTTAAATTTAAAGAACCCTGGAGCAGCCCCTTCTTGTGTTGCATGGGCATCTACATCTCCTTGGTCTCTAAATAATCCATCAACTTCGTAACCAAAAAATGTTGATAAAGTCTGTCCAACTGCGTTACGAATAGGTTGTACACCTCTATAGTTGACACCTGTTTCGAAGAATTCTAGACCATCTGAAACTGCTGTGATTTCATTGTTGATAAACCCTCCAGTCAAAGTAAATGTATAACTTATATCGCTATTGAAATTACCCCTTGTTTCAATCATTAAATCAATCCCTTGGTTTCTCATTTCGGCTATGTTTACGGCTGGTATTGCAGCAAACTCTCCATTTTGTACAGTAACGGGTAAATTGAATAAAAGATCTTCTGTATCTTTTCTCCAAACATCAAAAATGATATCTAGCTTTCCGCCGAAGAATGTACCATCAAAACCTACGTTTGTAGTAATAGAACGCTCCCATCTTGCTTGTGGATTACCAATTCTACTTCTAAAAAATCCTTGGGCGATACCTTGCCCATTATTGATTCCGGCGATATCGTAAGAAGAGGCCCCAATACTAGTTCCGAATAAGCTAAATTGGTTGCTTGGGTCAACATTATTAGAATTACCCATAATTCCCCATCCACCTCTTATTTTAAGGTCGGTAATCCAAGTCATATCGCTCATGAAACTCTCAGAAGAAATTCTCCATGCCGCTGAAAATGCTGGGAATGTGCCATATCTATTCTCTGTACCAAAACGAGAAGAACCATCTCTTCTTACTACTGCAGAGAAGAGATAACGATCATTATATTCGTAGTTTAACCTTCCAAACACTGAGGCAAACCTAATTCCTGAAAAAAGTGCGCCATCTACAACACGATTGTTTACTGTGCTTAAAGTTACAAAGTCCGTATCTGTTGAGAATGGATCAATACCTGATGCCCCGTAGCTTCTACCTACACCCGATTCAATTGCTTCTTGCCCAAGTAAAACATCTACTTTGTGTTTTCCTGCAAAAGTTCTTTTGTAGTTAGCGGTGTTGGTCCATGTCCAATCAGCCACATATCCTCCTCCTTGGTTAAAACCGAAAGAAGCAGTGTTTTCAGCATTTTCATAGGTTCTTCTTGCATAACCTACGTTGTTAAAAGCTAAATATCTACCTCCAAAACTTGTTCTAATTACTAAGTTTTTGATAGGCTCTGCCTCTAAATAAACGTTACCAAATGCTTGTGTTGAAAACCCTTGGTTATTTTTTTGACCCTCTAGCTGGGCTACAGGGTTAGTTGGGTTGTTAAAGCCGGGGGCTAATGTTCCCGCAAAACCACCAAACTCATCATTCACTGGAATAATAGAAGGCATTCTATACGCTAAATTAATTACGTTTTCATCATCAGAAGAACCACTACCGCCTCCGTCGCCAAATAGGATATTGGTTGATCGATACGTAGCCTGAAAATTTTCTCCAATTCTTAGTTTGTCTTTTATTAAATCAAATTCTGAATTGGCTCTAAACACATACCTCTGGAATTTCTGATTTATAATAGTTGCCTCTTGGTCTTGTACACTTAAACCTACATAATATCTACTTCCTTCGCCTCCGCCTGCAACTCCTATAGAGTGCCTGTTAAGTATCGCATTTCTTGTAATTGCATCATACCAGTCTGTACCTGCTAAATTAGGCCGTACTACTTGGTATGTAAAGTTATCAGAAGGATCAATATCGTATCTTTCCCTTGCTTGGCCTAAATCAATAGACCCAACTACTCCTCCCGTTCTGTTACCAATACCCCCTACTAATAAAAAGTCTGGAATAACAGGAGTGCTACCGCTTCCAAACTGAGGATGACTAAATGTTGGAGTTTCTCCGAGAGTTCTTGCCGTATTTGCTGTAGATCTCCAAGTCCATTCGGCAAACTCTTGAGGAGCCATTGCCTGTACACCTGTACCTGCAGTAGTAACCCCTACTAGACCGTCATAAGTAACCGTCATTTTTTGTTTTTCCTTTTTCCCTTTCTTTGTAGTAAAAATAATTACACCTGCTGCCGCACGAGCACCATAAATAGAAGCTGCTGCCGCATCTTTTAAGACTGTTGTACTTTCTATATCATCCGGATTTAAAAACTCAGACGACTCAATAGGCACACCATCTACTACGTATAAAGGTTGGTTGCCACCAAAACTGGTAAAACCTCTCACCCTTACTTGGCTAGTTGTTCCTGGCTGACCATTTGTAACAACGGTTACACCTGGTACACGACCTTGAAGCTGCTGTTCAACGTTTCCTGAAGGGATAGCCTTTAAATCTTTTGCTTTTACGGTTGATACCGAACCCGTAGTTTCTCTACGAGAATCAACAGAATAACCTGTTACTACTACTTCTTGTAGTGTTTCATCGTCTACCAATAAGGCTATATCTATTTTAGATTGATTCCCTATGGCTACCTCTTGGTTTGAATAACCAATGTAAGAATAAACTAGTATCTCGCCACCTGCAGGTACACTTAGCGTATATTTACCATCTAAATCGGTAGTCGTACCTGTTGAAGTACCTTTAACTAGAATACTAACACCCGGTAGCGGGCTGTTGTCAGAGCTATCGGTTACAGTACCTGTCACCGTTGTTTGGGCATACGAAAAACCTCCTACTAAAAGGAGTAATATACCCAAAAGCGATACTCTTCGAAATAAAGAATTGTAGTGTTTCACTTTCATATCAAAGCGTTTGTTTTAAAAAAATTGAGTTGATAAAAATTTATTCAGAATAGCTAAAATTTAGTTTAGTTTCAAGTTTGTTTCCCCTTAAAGAAGAAGCGAATTAATTCGCTGAATAGTAACATTTTCACGACGAAATGTGATACTACAACCGGTTGCATTTAGATAGAAAAAACCAATATCTAGTCAAAATTAATTTTAATGATAAAGGGGATTTAACGAACTGATGCAAGTTCTCATGCAAAGTGCTATTCAAAAAAGCATTAAAGAACGTAATTTAAGGAGGTTAACAATGTTTTTCATTTTCATTTAAGTTTAGGTTTATTAAGCTTAGTTAGTTTGTGTGAACTAAACACAATAATAAAACTAGTATTTTAAATTTCTTTTTCACAATATTTTTTAAAATAATGTAGTGAGTTGGGGAGTGTTTGCAAAATATTTACTTGCAAACCTTGCATAGTGCCAGATTTTATGTAAATCTTACCGCATTTCGCGTGATACTTTGTTATACTGAATACGTAAAAAAAGGAACAGCCCAATTAGGCTATTTCCTTTTTGGTATGTTTTGGATAGGCTAATTACCTGCTCACCAATATTTTTTTTGCGACATACTCTGCAATTTGAACTGCATTAGTGGCTGCTCCTTTTCTTAAATTATCAGCAACAATCCAAAGGTTGAGCGTATTAGGTTGTGTCTCGTCTCTTCTTATTCTGCCTACAAAGGTTTCGTCTTTACCATGTGCATTAATAGGCATAGGATATTCGTTGTTAGCGGGCTTATCAACCACAACTACACCTTCGGTATTTTCAAGAATTTTCGTCAGTTCGACTAAATCAAAATCATTTTCAAACTCAATATTTACAGCTTCTGAGTGCCCTCCTACCGTCGGAATTCTCACCGCTGTGGCAGTTAGCTGCACGGTATTATCGTTCAAAATTTTCTTGGTTTCGTTCACCATTTTAATTTCCTCTTTGGTGTAGCCATTTTCAAAGAACACATCTATATGCGGAATTACATTCATATCAATACGATGAGGATAGGCCATTTTCCCTTCTATACCTGCTCTTTCGTTCATCATTTGGTCTACCGCTGCTTTTCCCGTACCTGTTACCGACTGATAGGTAGATACTACCACTCTTTTTATTTTATACTTTTTGTGTAAAGGGGCTAAAACAAGCACCATTTGAATAGTAGAACAGTTGGGATTTGCTATGATTTTATCTGCTGCGGTTAGTTCTTTTGCATTAATCTCTGGGACTACAAGTTTGTTGGCGGGGTTCATGCGCCAAGCCGAGGAATTGTCGATTACGATGGTTCCCACTTCGGCAAAGAGTGGTGCGTACTCCAAAGAAGTGCCACCTCCGGCAGAAAAAATAGCAATATCGGGTTTAAGCGCAATTGCCTCGGCAATGCTTACTACGCTATATTCTTTCCCCAAAAAGGTAATTTTAGTGCCCACAGAACGCTCGGAAGCCACAGGTATTAGGGTTTCAACAGAAAAATTGCGCTCTTCTAATACTTTAAGGACTTCCGTTCCTACTAAGCCGGTAGCACCTACTACTGCAAGTTTCATTTGACTTTAAGTTTAAGATAAAAATTGAATTACAAGAAAAAAAGGGCTATTCTTTGTCAGAATAGCCCTTTCATTATTTTTTAAGAATGATTTTATATGAGGATTCTGACGGGGTCTTCTAGTAGCTGTTTAAAGGTTTGCAAGAATGCCGAACCTACCGCACCATCTACTACTCTGTGGTCGCAAGAAAGCGTTACCTTCATTAGGTTACCTATTTTAATTTCCCCCTCCTTTACAATAGGTGTTTCTTTAATGCCTCCTACTGCCATAATACATGCATCTGGCGGATTAATAATAGCAGTAAACTCTTCAATTCCGAACATTCCTAGGTTCGAGATGGTAAAAGTATTTCCTTCCCAATCAGAAGGTTGTAGCTTCTTATCGCGTGCTTTACCGCCTAACTCCTTTACTTCTACCGAAATTTGAGAGAGTGACTTCTGGTCGGCAAAGCGAACTACTGGCACTAAAAGCCCTTCTTCTACGGCTACGGCTACTCCTATATGGATGTGTTGGTTGTATCGGATAGTATCGCCCAACCACGAAGCATTTACTTTTGGATTTTGCCGCAAGGCTGCTGCTGCTGCCTTTAATACAATATCATTAAAAGATATTTTGACTGGAGAAAGCTCATTCATACTCTTGCGAGCGGCAATTGCTTTGTCCATATTAATTTCCATGGTTAAATAGAAATGAGGTGCTGTAAACTTGCTATCTGCTAGCCTACGGGCAATGGTTTTGCGCATTTGAGAAACTTTCTCTTCTGTAAAGTTTTCCTCGCCAAGAGGTATCGTAGGCATTGCTATTGGTGCTTTCGATTCTGTTTTAGCCGAAGCCTGCGAAGTTGCAGAAGGGCTGAAGCTTTCTACATCTCTTTTCACAATTCTACCATTTTCGCCAGAACCTGCAATTTGGGAAAGGTCATAGCCTTTATCGGCGGCCATTTTCTTTGCTAGAGGCGAGGCTTTCACTCTTCCGCCATTGGTAGTAGTTGCGCTGGTCGCACTAGCGGCTTCAGAAGTGCTTTCTGAACCAGTTGGTTGGGGGGCTACTTCTTTTTTTTCAGTACTCGATGCCGCAGGTTTGCTTGGTGCTGACTCCGCTTTTAGTAATGTTTGCCAATCGGCATCTTTTTCACCTACAATAGCTAATACACCATTCACAGGAATAGAATCTCCAGGTTCACCTCCAAGATACAGCACGACACCGTCGTTGAACGACTCATATTCCATTGTTGCCTTATCTGTTTCAATCTCTGCCATTAACTCGCCAGTTTCTACTGTATCGCCCACCTTTTTTAACCAAGAGGCTAGAACTCCCTCTTCCATGGTGTCGCTCATTTTGGGCATTCTAACGATTTCTGCATTGATACTAGAAATATCAATACTTTCGCTGCTAGCAGTCTCCACCTTCTCTGCTTCACTTTTTACTGAAGATTCATCTGAAACCGAACTAGAGGCACTGTTGCCATTCAGTAATGATTTAAAATCTTCTCCAGGCTCTCCAACGATAGCTAAAACACCTTCAATAGGAATAGTATCACCTACTTCACCTCCTAAGTATAATATTGTACCATCATTAAAAGATTCGTAATCCATTGTAGCTTTATCTGTCTCTATTTCTGCTACTAGCTCACCCGTTTCTACAGTATCACCTACTTTTTTATGCCATGCTGCGATTACACCTTCTTCCATGGTGTCACTCATCTTTGGCATTTTTACAATTTCAGCCATAATATGTTTTTAAAAGTCGTTTTTATATCTCTTAAATAGAATACCAAAATTAAAAGTTTTCAACCGAAATAACGAACTAGAATGTGCTATTCCTAAAAATGAGTTTTTTATCGTTCGTTTTCGCTTGCTAAAAAGCCCAACAAATACATGTTAGCGAGCTTTTATTTATTTTTCTTAGTGAAATATTCAATTTCAGTTTTGGTTCACAATCACTTTTTTATAAATCAAATATCCTCCTTCTTTTCCTAGCTGAATATGATATAAGCCTGTTGGATATTTGCTTACGTCTAACTCAAAGCCATTACTGCCTCTGTTTACTGTTCCCATTTGTAGCCGCCTGCCATTGTTATTGTAAAGTACCCATTGATGTTCTTCTGTTAATTCGCCATTAAATAGCAGATACACTTTGCTGGCAGAGGGGTTGGGGTATAACTCTATTGTTTGTAAAGCTTCTGGCAGTAAGTTGTTGGTACCTAAAACCACAGTTGGGAGAGCCGCAGGTTTTTTATAAATCGACTGATAAACTTCGCCCGTTACGTTGTTTTGTACAAAAGCGATGAGTGCTATCTGCAACTGACTTTCAAAAGCAGGTACTTGCCATTCTATTTCTCGCTCTTGGGCAGTCCCTGGAGTCCATACAATTCCTTGGAAACTTGTGCCTCCGGAAGGGTTTAAAGCTCTTAATACCCACTCGAACTTGGTTTGCCCGTTGGTAGTGGTAACCGTTGTAATTTCTCGCTCTACTGCGGCTAGATGCACTACTATTTCGTTGTTAGTGGTGATATTAGAAGTTACCTGAACGGTAACTGTATTTAAACCTAAAGCAGCGTCGGGAATCTGTACGTCAATTCCAAATTGTACATCTTGTAGTGCCCTTGCTTGTAGGCTATCAACCACTGTTTTTGTAAACTGACTCATCGAAACCGCATTTAAGAAATTGATGCCATTTGTTTCAAATTTGCTACCGTCTACGGCAAAATTGGGTGCCTGCGAGATGCTATAGTAAAGTGCCCTACCACTTGGGTCTAAATCGTTTACACTATTGAAGGGGTCGGTACCTGCCGCTGCAATATGGTAGTTGATTGCCACGGCATCTTTTGCGTTCTGCTGCACTAAATCGTTGATTATGGGCATCACATTCGCATCTGTTGCTTGCGATACGTTGGTAAACGACTCTAACAGGGCTATTTTCGCTCTTTCCCCAATCCATACATTATCGAAGGCAAAACCATCGGCTTGGTTAAACGAAGCATCGGCCCCAAAAGCCACTCTCAGCCTAATAATTTCGTTGTTTTTGATGTTGTCTAGGAAGTGCCGGGCGGTAATCCAGTTGTTTTCCACTTCTCCTTGTTCTACTCTGCCCGACCATGCAAAGCTGCCTTCTCCAAAATTTTGGTTGCCGGGTGTGCCAATTACATTATTTGAGTTATACCAATTTATGGGGTCGTTCAGTGCGCCAACATTTGCCCATGTTTTACCGTCGTCGGCGGTAAACTGAAGCACGGCACCATCACGGCCAAAATCACTATCTATGGCAATATCCATTGAAATCATAGGTCTTTCTAAAGAGCGAATATCAAGGCATGGTCCTTCCACAAACGACTGCTCGTTGTTTTTATAGAATCCCGAAAGGTTTGTTACCCAAACGGTAGGGCTTCCTGTATTTGGCTTAATATCTTCTCCGGAGGGTTCTCCTAATGCCCAAGTTGAGCTATCGCCTTTGGCAATCCAGCCTCCTGTACCTTCCTCAAAGGTTTCTTGGTAGGGGAAAACTGCATTTTCGCCCAAGAAAGAAGGGAAAATGGAGATTTCTCGTGTGATGGTGTTTGAACAGAATTGCGCTGTTTCTACGGTTAAACGTGCCGTATAAGTTCCAATTTCTGCATATCGATGTGTTGCCGTTTGTGACTCATCAAACTCTTGCGAAGTTCCATCGCCAAAATCCCATTTTATTTTACCTAACTGATCTGGGTTGATGATTGTAAAGTTTAAATCGAAGGCTACATCTTGCCCCAAACAAACATTGGCAAAATTGAAAGAAGACTCGGGTAAATCGCCTATAAAGATAGGCTGTGTTGTACTTGCTACGCAGCCTGTGTTGGTAGTTACGGTAAGGGTAACAGTGTAATTACCTCTACTTTGGTACTGGTGTGTCGGGGCAATTTCTGAGGATGGCGTAGAACCATCTCCGAAGTTCCAAACTCGGCTTACAATTTCACCGCCACCTGCTATTGTACTTACATCATTAAAATCAACTTTAATGTCGTTACAAGAAACTACCGCGGCAATTTGTGGGACGGGAATTGGGTTAATGATGATTTTTCTGGATACTGTTTGAGAACACTTCGTAATGGGATCTTGATAGGTATAAATAATTTCGTGTTCTCCTGTAGGCGTTGCGTTTGTTAGTAAGTTATTCCCTTGAAACGCAACAACCCCTCCGTTAGAAGAAAAGGTTCCGCCTGCCGGACTTGGGCTTAACCCCACTGAACCGGCATCTTGGCAAAACTCACGAATTTCTTGCCCCTCTTCAATGCCCGAAATGGTTAAACTTACAATTGGCAGCGGGTTTACCACTATTTCTTGTTCTTGGAAAGAAGAACAACCACTTTCGTTGGCAAACTCGAAACGAACAGTATGCCTTCCTACACCTGCCTCGGCAGGGTTAAAGACTTTACCTGTGACCCCTGCCCCCGTGAAAGTTCCTAAATCGACTGGGTTTCCCGAAAGTTGTCCTACCAAATTCACTGGTGTTGCATCAATACAATACGCTCTTTCAGCGTTGAAACCGATGAAACTTACAATAGGGCTTGCCACCACATTTACTGTAATTGTTTTTGTGTTGGTACATCCGCCTTCATCGGTGTAGGTATAGGTAATCGGATGTGCGCCTACTTCGGCATCGGCGGGTCTGAATGTGGCGGTTCCCCCTACTACGCCTCTTCCAGAGAAACTTCCCCCTAACGGACTGCCTACTAATTCAACTTCGTTGTCATCAATACAATATTCTAATACCGAATTGAAACCTGTGAAATCGACCTCAGGGAATGGTTTTACAACTACCTCTCTAGTGGTTGAAGCGGTACAACCATTGGCATTTTCAAATTCGTAGGTGATGGTATGAGTGCCAATTCCTGCAATACTCGGATTAAACACAGAGATGCCACCCGCTAATAATACTCCCGGGCCACTAAATGTTGCTCTTGTCCCGTCGGTTTGTGCAGGCGAACCTAATAGTTCGGCGGGGGCACTATCGGCACAATACGTTGCTGCTAAACCACTAATGGAAACGACGGGTCTTGGGTTCACGATAATGCTTACTCTAGCTGCGCCACTTCTGCAATTGTTAGAGGTTTGTGTTACGTAGAAAGTGTTGGTAGTGGTTACGTTTACCTCGTTGCTAATTTCGGGTTGAAAACTTTCTCCTGTTCCTGCCACCGTGGTAAGTTCTTCATCGCTGTACCAAGTTAAATTAGTTCCTACTGCGGTAATTGGGGCGATGGTTTCCCCTGAGCAGTAAACAACTTGGGCGGTAACTACAGGCGCATTGGGCAGCGCATTGTAGGTTACTCTTATTTCAGAAGCTGTACTTTCGCAACTGTTAATGGTTTGGGTAACAAAGATACTGCTTGTCCCTGCCACCGTGTTATCAACAACATCGGATGACGGAGTGAAAGAATTGCCTGAACCCACTAAGTTAGCATCGCCTAAAGCCGCACTTCTATACCACTTAATGCCTTCGCCCTCAACGGTAAGTGCAGAAATTGGCGTGCCTGTACAGAATGGCTCGGGGTTAGTTACCGTAGGAGCCACTGGCACAGGGGCAATGTTAATATCTACGGTTTGAACCTCGCTAGTACAGCCGTTATTTTCTTGGCGTACATAATAGGTAATTGTACGAGTAGCTTCTGTTTCGTTTGTTAAAACGATAGGGTTACTTAGGGTAGCTGCTGTGCTAATGATAGAAGAGAAATCTTCCTTATCGGACCATTGCCACTCCGCCCCATCAGAACCTGCCGCTGCAATATTTTCTAGCGTTTCGCCTGCACAATATTGGCGAGGCTCGTTCACAATGGAGGGTTGTGAAGGGAGTTGATTTACAATAATATCGACCTCTAAAATAAGACTGGCGCAAATACCTCCTTCGCTCTGCCTTACATAAAATTTTGTCGGAGAGTTAGTAGTTACCACGCCGGGTACATAGGTAGAGGTTGTTCCCGTTTTGTTAGATATTAAAATGTTAGAGAAGTCGGCTTTGTCAGACCATTCAATGGTAGAGGTTGCCGTTCCTGTTACGGAAATTCCAGCAACATCTTCCTCGGAACAAAACTCTAAATCTTGCCCAGAAGTTAATGCAGGTGCGCCTGGTACTGAGGTAGCTACAAACTGAACTTCTAGCACATTGCCAGGACATCCGTTGATTACTTGGCGCACCCAATACGATGTATTACCAGTTAAAGTAACTGTGTGTATCAGCGTAGATTCCCCTGCGGTTGAATTATCGAAACTAACACCCACTGGTAACGGCTGTGTAAAATCGGTTGCCGATACCGAAGACCACTGAAACACTGTAGTTCCTGCCGTGCCGTTTACAACTACATTAGCGGGTATTTCACTAGCACAGGCAGCAGGAATTGCCACCGGTAAAGTTGGTGCAACAGGAGTGGGATACACTTCAAAATCTATTTGTGTAGTGGGGCTTACGCACCCAGGCGTTGCAGGAGTTGGAGTAACTTGCCGTACCCATCGGCTAAGTGTTCCCGGAGTATTTAACGGTGCAGAATCTACTAACTGCGAGCCTGTTGCCGTGCCCGTTAAGATAATCGTCCCGACGGTTGCGGGAATGAAAGAACTATTATCATTAGACCACTCAAAAGTATTCGCAATTGCCCCATCTGCTGCAACGGCTAAGGTTGTTGCTCCTTCGCAATATTCTTTCACCGTAAAAATAGTATTTTCCGTTGGTGCCGCAGGAGTTGCGGTTACATTAAAGGTAACCTGAACGGGGTCGCTAGCACAACCATCTACAATTTGCCTTACATAGTAAACATAGCTAGGCTGTGGAGTAGTGAGTGCGTCGTTGTGTACAATAGTAACATTGGCAGGATTAGCGCCTCCCGTTACCAACTCCACGCCATTTGTAGCCCCTGAAGCCGCTGTAACTTTCGGATATGCCGTACCTGAAAAATCTGCTTGAGCCTTCATCTCCCATACTCTCGAAGTACCCGTTCCTACACCATTGATTACTAAATTAGCAGGCGTAGCCCCTTGGCAAATGCCAGCAGGGGCTGTAAAGGTAGGGGCTGCGGGTTTTGGATTGATTGTAAAAATTACCTCTCTCGGAGGGCCGGGGCAACCATTAATTACCTCTCGTACCCAATACGAAGTGGTTGTAG
>CAZFQW010000005.1:0-23652 GCA_964521225.1 uncultured Roseobacteraceae bacterium | reverse complement strand
TACTTAATGTAGTATTCTCCTCCGCCATAGTCGCAACGAGAGCGCATTTCAAGATTGAAATTATAAGTAGAGCCGGTCCATCTCATTTGTATTTTATTACATCTTACTCCGTAATAACCTTGTTTTATATCAATCCTATTTTTTGATTTACCAAAGGTACTTAGGGCAATGGCATGGATTACCGAATACTTGCCTGTCTTTTTCTTACCGACTCCCGCTACTACTTCCATGGCATGGCAACCATTTAATTCGGTAAGGATTGGATGCCATTTTCCATCGGCTAAAACTTTCCCGGTATGGAACGTACCGATACGGCCAGTCATCCCTACAGCACCGTTTACATCTAGCTCAAAATCAGGGTTTTTATTATTGATACCCACTTTGCCATCGGTCGTAAGTGCTAATACACTATCGCCCACGTAATTATTTATACTCAAAGTAGCATTTCCGCTATCTATATCCATGCTCCAAGCAGGACTTTTTTCTTCGATACTTCGGTAAAAACTCATTAATTTTTTAGACGTACCAATTGGGGATAGCATTAAGCCATCGTCAATGGTTTTCGACATCCCATCGTCGACTCTATTTACCATAGAGTCAATCATATCAACAAAATGACCTTCAGTAGGTAAATTACCTTTTCTAAAAAATTCTTTTAATGTACTTCTATTTTGTAATGACATTGGTGGTTGCTGTGTTTACTTTACTTGTTTTTCAATTTAAGACGATGTATTTACTTATTCAAATCAATGTATTATAAAATCGAGACCTATTTCTAAAGAAGTTACCCCCGCTGCCTTTGGGATAATTGCTGTTTTTTCGTTGATGAGGTCAATCTGATGCACCATATTAGGAATAAGTACCGACCATGGTTTTGTTGCTTTTATTGCGGTGAGTTGCTTGTTTGGGTCGGCAGTATCAATCAACATATGTTTCCCTCTAAAATCTAGTGCCGATTGTATCATTGAAAACCCGGTAATAAAATCTACATAAGGCAGTGTTCTGATGAAACTCAATACGTCAGAATTATTAATAGAAGCTCCTAAGAGCATTCTGTTATGGTTTTGCGTTCCATTTCCGGCAATATATTCGTTAATATCTTCATTTAATCTTTGCAGATAAAAACCAAAGTTATAGCCTTCAATAAATTTCACATGACACATTATTTTAACCTTTTCGTACTCGGGGTTACGCACTTCGAGCTTTATAAAAGGAGAAATTAATTGCTGAATGTACTCTTTTATATCGTAAAGCAGCTCGTTACTTGCCATAGGCATCACGACCTTTGGCACCAAGTCGGCTTTGGGAACTACTACCAGAAGTACATTCCCCGGAGAGTCTAAGTTTCGGCTTGTCATATTGCCCAAGCAGGTTACTTGGAAAATCTCAGGAAACTCACTGAGTATTAACCTTTCATAATCCCAAGAAGTAATGGCCCTATTTTTATGTCTTAGTCGCTCCCCAGTTCTTACGTAAAAATCTTTTGAAGATTCTTTTAATTTCCCTTGGAACGATGGCAAAGGCTGCAAAACACTGCTTAAACCTAATACTCTATTTAGAGGTCTTATAATGGTTTCTGCGGGCAAAGGGGCTTGTAAATGGCTGTCTAAATCGTTATTTCCTACTAGCGAGGCAGTTAATACTTGCGTTCTAGCGGCTACTATGTTTGAAGCTTCGTCTATATTGCCAAGCACAGCTATTTTAATCCAGTATAAATCTGGGTCTAAAATGGTGTTCCCATTTTTTAAATCGAATGGCAGAGAAAGCTCTATGATTCCCGTTTTAAGAAAACCCTCTGTAGTATCTCTTATAATTCGAGAAGGCTCTAACGTTTTCCATTCGTTTTCTACCAAGTAGCTCCACTCTAATATCGGAGGCTCTTGCTCCGATGAAATGGTAAATTCATCAATCATTTCGAAAAGAATAGAAAGCCGCTGCGGTGGTGTTAAATCAGAAAAGCCCATCATTAAACTTCCTTCGAAAGAAAAACTCGGAATGAGCGGTGTGTTTTGCCGTGAGGTATCAGGATAAATTAATGTTTCGCCAAAAGGGTGAATATGGAAAAACTCTCCTCTGCTGCCTTGTTTTTCGGGTTTTACGGAGCGATCCGTAAGAGAAATTACCGAAGAAGAAGAGTAGTCAAGTGAAATTTTCTGAATTTGAGGTGCATAAGGTGGGCTTGGAGGTTTGGGTGCTTCGGTAGACTTATTGATTAGCTTACCTATTTTTGAAAAAACGCCTCCCTTTTGCCCATTAGAAGCAGTAAATTCTGCTAGTGCATTAGGATAAAGGTCGTACGCAAATCCTACTGCCGGTGCCACCATTTCTAGTTTTATAAATCCCCTTCTAGCAATATTGGTATAAAACAGTTCACTTTCAATTTCACTATAATTGGCAGGTTGCTTTATAATTGTAGTATCTATATTACTAATTACCGTTGTAGAGTTGAGCGTGCCTTTATCTTGTGGATTTGCTTCTTCTCCTTTATCGGTGGTTCTAAATAGTTTAAAAATTTGCTGCTCTGCTTCGTTTAAGGGTTTCCACCTGCCATTATCCAAAATGGAGAGGGAAATTTCAAATTTTGTATTGTCGATGCCTACGCCATACTGTTCGTAATGCCCAAAAAAGCCACTTCTGTGCCTAGGCAAATCGAACCATTGAATCTTTATTGCTAAAGAGTTTAAAGACTTTTGGAAAACCTCGTTGTTTCCGATTAGCAAATAGCTTCCTACATTTGGTAAGGGCCCAAATGGAAAGAAAGGGCTATCGGGGCTTAAAGCACCAATATGATTATTTAAAAGGAGGTTTTTAACTCCGTAAACTTGCGTTTCAAAAATGAATTGCTCTACTAATAAGCCTTTTAAGAGCGAGTAGGGGTACACAAAGGCATTGCTATTCAATATGAATTTTACGATGGGTAACTCTGAGCTATAGCTTCCTCCATGAATATCAGGATTGAATTTAACAATTGCAGGTTCATTTTCTTCCATATCGAACCTGATTTTAATTTCAGGTTTGCCCATGTCCCAGATAACCACGTACCTACTGATGCTGTACCAATCTTCTTCGGCAGTAATGTAGATATGGAATGCTTCTAAGAATGTTTTTATGAAAACCTCTTTTTGCGTGTTTTGTGTGGTGAATGACAAATCTTCGAGATATTGCTTTAGGTGGTCAAAAGATTGTTCTGCAAATACAAGGGTAATGGTGATTTCTCGCTGCCCTTCACTCAAATAAAGGCTAGGAGAAGAAATGGCAAACCCAATTTCAGCGTCGGCCATTGTACGTTCGTAAGCTCCTTTTTCGGATTGATTTTCGCCAAAAGTTGCATACGAAATAGGCTCTTTCTGCCCTTCGTCTTGGTCGTATACTTCGTGTACTGGTAAATCGGCTGAATAGATATTTGAAATCAATTCCTTTTCAACGCCTCTTACATTTAATATCTGATTGTTGATATACAGCGTATACAATTTTGAAATGACCCCTCTGTTTACTTGGAAATCGTAGTCTGTGGCATAAAGTATGTCGTTTCCGTCATCGTCTTCGCCAGCAATAAACTCAGTTCCTTTGGGTAACTCGGTAAAGAGTATATTTTCTTCCGCAGTGAGTTTTAGGTATACCTTATCTAAAATATGTTCTCTATTTTTTAGCCTTAGAACATCGTTATAGTAAAACTCAAGATATTTTCGGGTTAAGTCGTTAAGATTTTTTTGTGGAAATCTATATAATTTTAAGAACACCATGTAAAGTGTTACCTCAGGATGGTGCGTATTTTTTTTAAGCGATTGCTGTATAAACTCCGGTGCTTTCCGCCTTAAGTAAATTAGGGTATCGTAAAAGGGTTGAAAAACAGCGGTAAGCTGAAAGGCTAAGCGGTCTATTTTTTGGTTCTGCGACTCTGTACCCTGATAAAACTTTACACTTGTTTTTATTTTAGAGGTTTCCCAAATAGACTGAAAATGCTCATATTCTAGTTTAAGCTTAAGGTTGATGGTGTCTTTTCTGGCGCCTCCCTTTTGTAGGCTAATTAGTTTTTGTAGCGCACCGCGGAGTTTAGTGGAAATCGCATTTGAAATTTCACTCTTAATAGTATTTTGAGATATTTCAATATCTCCAATGTTTACGAGCCGCTCTAGCCAATAGTCAAATCTGAGGGCTAGGTTAAAAATTTCTTGAACACAGCGGCGAACCGAAGCTAATTTTTTTTCGGTATCGAGGAAAGAAAAAGACCTATCTAAGTTATTTTTAAATCTGTTTTCAATCTCAATCACGTCAGTATCAATAATAGCGGCTAGCGTGATGGTTTCGTCGTTTAAAAAAGGAGACCAATCTCCATCCGGCTCATTTTTAAGATTATAGAACTTAAATAAATGAGAGAGCCTTTCGGCAAAAACTAAAAAATCCTCAAAAGAACGCTCATCAATTTTTACATAATCGAAGTCAAGTGCTTCTAAAAAACGTTCTGTTTGCGCGGTGCCTAAATTCAATATGCCTTGTTTCTCCTCCGTCATCTATAAAAAATCGTCTTGCGATTATTTAAATAATAGTAAAATAACTTCTTTAAAAAAAGCTCTTTTACTGCTACTTGCTCATATTAACATTTGTTCCTTCTATGATATAGAATGGATATACAATATTACTCCTACTGTTAATGGTTCTGATTGTAAAATCGATTTCTATCCTCAGTACCCCGTCAATAGAGTCGTCAGTATTTATTTCAACTCTGTTTAAGTCTATTCTAGGTTCAAACTTAGTAATTGCTTCTTTTATTAGTTTTCTTACAAAGTTTACGGTAGTTAAATCTAGTGTATTAAAAGCTAGGAAATTCATGTTACAACCATATTCAGGAAGCATAACTCGCTCACCAATTCTAGTTGATAACAAAAGGTGAAGACTTTCTTTGATATCTTGTTCGTCTGAAACCATTTCCACGTTTCCGTTCTCTTTATCGAATGTTGGTGGGAATTTCCAGCCTGTTCCTAAAAATGAGCCTACTTTTTTTATATCACTCATGGCTTTATCTTTTAGTTAATCATTACAACAGTGCCTTTTACAGCAGTTTGTCCTCCAGACTTAAGCAGTGCCGAGGCAGTCCCTTCTGCTTTGAATGTGGTAGATGCTTTTAGGTCTATCTTTAAACCTTCTGCTTTAAAACCTTGTGTAGCTTTCATCTCAATAGCAGAGCCTTTTACAAGTACTTTTCCGATACTACCTGCTGTAATTTTCACATCTTTAGCGCTGGTAATTTCAATTCCTGCTTTCGACATCAGTATTGTATTTTTATTTTTGTCTGAGAATAAAATTTCACCTTTTTTGTCGTCGAGTATAACTTTATTTTTCGCAGGTGTTGAAATTTCTATGCTTTTATCTTCTTCGTTAAAAAGGATTGTAAGCTTGTTTTTTGTGATGATTGCTTTTTTACTGTTTTTCTTTTCTGGAGTTAAAGGCGGTTTAATTTTTTTGGAATATAACATTCCTAAAATTACTGGGTTTTGAGGGTCTTCGTTCATAAAACCAATTACCACTTCGTCATTTACTTCTGGATAGAAGAATGAGCCGGCTTCGTTTGAAGCATATAAATTGGACATTCTTGCCCAAAGTCCCATTGTATCTTTTCTAAGTGTAGGAATCGATACCTTTACTCTAAACTGCCCGCCTTTATCTTCGTGGATTTGCTTCACAATTCCGGTATGCAGCCCACTCATTGGAGAAAATAGGCCTCCAGCAGGTTGTGGGTGTACTAAAGGGGTATCTTCAACATACGATTCAAAATTTACTCCTAAGAAAATATGTGTTTTCCAAACGCCATCTTCAATTTCATGATTTACTGCGCCAATAAACATTTTTCCGTTAAATCGGTCGCTAACACCTTCTACTTCAATTATATCACCTGCTTTTGCTTTAGGAGAACCAAAAATGGTAATTTTCCCTCTAATCATTGAAAGCGAGGAATGCATTAAACGAGCAGATGCCCATGATTGTAAAGAGCTTTGTTGTACCTCTGCCGACGATTGTAAAGAGTACTCTGCAAGGTTTAATACTTTTGCTAAGCTATTTGCTTTGGAAGAGGCTACTGTACCTCCTATAGTACCAGAAAGTGCGGTGCCAGACGATTTAATCATTTTTTGAGTGGCACTATCCCAGGCATAACCAACTGCTTTTTTTAGTTGCGTTCTTGCATCAATATTTGCTTTAAACTCAAGAACATTCTCATCAAATTTTGCTTTTACAGTGGGTGTTGCGCTTAAGTCGGGTTTTATAATAGATACTTTACCATCATTCACGAGTGCAATCATTCCATTTGCATCGGCTCTCATTAAAATGAAGTCCCAATCGGTGCAGTAATATTGTACCATTTCGGGATGCTTCACCGTTGTGGCAGTTACTTCTTTTTCAACTTGCCCGGCATTTAGAATTTGAGTAATAATTTCACTGTCTTTTTTATCTACAAAAATTTCATTTTTTCTGCCGATAGTGAGCTTAAGTGCCTTATCTCTACACTCTATACTAATTAAAGAACGTTGCTCTTTAATATTTAACCCATGTTTTACAATGATTCCTTTAAAAATAATTTCCTCGGTTACTTTACCATCATTCATATAACCTGCTTTGATGGTTATTTCTTTGCCGGGAGCAAAATTCTCTGAGTTACTCGCTTCAAAAACATCTTTAACAGCAACGCCACCATCTAAAATTTCGATTTTGGCGGACCCTATTCTATTCACTTCTTTATGCACTTCAATACTAAGTACTCCATAAGTACTAGGTATTTCTTTATTAGCAATCAAAATGGTGTAGGAAACTAAATCTGGAAGTGAAACTTTAGCCATACTAATCTTACTTTTTAATTGGTGGGAATAGTATTTCTGAGCCGGGTCTTAAATTGCGAAAATTAGTGATACCGTTTACTTTGGCAACTTCAAGATAAAGGCTAGAGTTTCCATAAACTCTATTACACATTAGCGGTAAAGTATCGCCTTCGCGCACACTATGAAAGTGCGATAAATCGGGAGAGTTTTTATTAATAATTGCGGGTTCATCTTCAGACTCTGTATGCTCTCGGAAGGTAACATTAGCTCTTACGCGGAGGGGGTCTCCATTAGATTTAAACAATTCGTATTTTAAAGAAAGCGACGTAAGGCGGCAATCGAGACTTAAAGTAGAGCCCCAAGAAAGTGTTACTACATTAGGCTCATGTTTTTTTCCATCATAATCATAACATAGTTTCTTAAAGTCGTCTATTTGGTCTTTTACATCGTCAGGTGCTGTACTCAAGGGTGTATAAAACTTATAAGCTCCCGTACCATCAAAAATAATTTCAAAATCTACGGTTACATCACCATATTTAGCGAAACGTTGCTCTACTTTAACTTTGCCTTGGGGCTTAGTGTCATCGAACTCAACGCCATATTTTACAGTAACCGTTGAAGGGTTAATGGGTAATTCAAAAGCATTTAAAGGATTAGTATCTCCTACTTTTGATATTTTAAGTTTTGTGAGCCCTCCTGCGGCTTGCTTGGCAATTTCTGCAGCTATTCCTAACATATTGCTCTTCTAAATTTATCCTTAAATCTTCGTGACTTTTTAATAATGTGAACGATTTAAACCGTTTTGCTAACGATTCAATTTATCTTCAAGAATGCCTATTACTACTTCTACACATTCTTTTACAATTTGTTTTTTAGCAAGGGGCGAAATCTTATCAGCTTCCTGTTTTGTGTCTTTTTCATTTAAGTTGGTAGTTACATTTATTTTTATAGTAAGCTCCTTAATTTCAATAGGCATAGGTATTTACACTTTATAGTTATGAAGCAGTATTTTCTTCATCTTTTCCTTCAGCATTTAGGCGTTCATTCTCTTCGGTAGAAGCTTCGTCAACTTTACTATCTTCCGCTTCATCCGTAATTTCATCTACAACATCTGTATCTGAAGGCTTATCGGTCATTTCGTTTCCTACAGTCTCTTCAGTATCGCCTGCTTCTTCTTTAGCTGAATCGGAACTAGGCTCATCATCAGAGTCTGCCATAGGAATATTTTTTTCTTTCTTTTCTTCTTCCTCTCCAAATCCCTCTTCTAAAGATTTATTCGCATTATCTAGGGTTTCTTCGAGTTCTTTATAGCCGTTCCTACAGTTTCTTCTACTGCTTTACCCGCCGTATCGTCTACCGCATCGGCAGTAGTATTAATTGCACCT
Organism: uncultured Roseobacteraceae bacterium; assembly: GCA_964521225.1. Classification (GTDB taxonomy): domain Bacteria; phylum Bacteroidota; class Bacteroidia; order Cytophagales; family Flammeovirgaceae; genus CAYUJH01. Next base: position 15,458 of record CAZFQW010000005.1, on the reverse strand, counting down.
TCTCCTGCTGTTCTTACTAGTTTTTTGCTGCCTGTTACGGCTGTTCTTGCAAGGTTAAGGGGTTCTTTTACAAGTGGCGAATTGACAACTCGCTCGGCGGCAAGCCTTGCTAAATCGCCAACCATATTATCGAGATTGAAACGCATGAAGCGCTGATAGCTAAATTCCATTTCTTCAATCAAGTAACCATTTTTCATGGAGTCAAACCCTGATACCTCCCACCTTACAGGAATCGCATTAACTACATTCCAAACCATTAAAGGCCATCCTTCTTTCGAAAGCAACATTACAAGCATGTGGCTAGGTAAGTTAACTAAGGGGGGCATTACATTGCTCATTAAGTCGTTATTGAATATTGTTTCTACCCAAGTTCCTAAGGCACTAGGAGCACCTACTAGCCCCCGTTTTACTACTAAATTACTGTATTTAACTCCCTTAGGTAAATGAATTTCGTGTCTGTTTTCGCCTCCTTCTCTAATTGAATCTATCTCCATTTCTGCTTTCAATCCGGAGACTTCTTGAAAACTACCATCAATATCGGTAGTAAGCCCTATTGCGCCCGCTAAAGCAGAGGCAATTTCCATAGGGTTTACCATTTTTACAGAAAAGTGAAAACCAACATAGGGATAATAGCTACCCATTTAATACTAAATTTTAAAAAAAGCTGGCAATGCAAAAAACGTTGCCAGCTTTCATCTATTGAAAAACTTTTTTATTAAGAATAAACTACGTCTACCATGCCTTCATGAACTACTTCCATAGAGTCAATAGCTACTTCGTTAGCATCAGATTTTAAATCTGTAAAATCAATTTTGCTACACCAAGCATTTTTTAACGACCAAGTAACCAATGGTGCATGACTTTCATCAAGCAAATTAATGGTTAGTTGATCACGCTCTACTGTGTTCATTACGATCATCTTAAACCAATCCCACATACTAGAGTCACCTTTAAAGATTCCTCTTTTGAAAGATAAATTACTGCTCTGTTGTAGCCCAGGCATTTTTACTGTTGAAAATTCCTCGCTATCTCCACTTCTGTATTCAATAACTTGAGCTTCTACACTCAGCCCGGAGATTTCTTGGAATCCGATAGTTGCATCGAATATTTGGAATTCTACGGAAAAATGAAACTTTGGAACTGGCCATGGGGCTTCTTGTTGTTCTCCTGCCATAATTGGTATTATTTAAAGTTGTAAGATTTTTTTAATGAATATTGATAAAAGAATAAACTGATTATGATTCTTGCATTTTTTGTTGGAAAGTAATCACAATAAATTCAGCCGGACGAGAGATGGCAACTTTAACGGTGACTCTCATGATGCCATCAAGTATATCGTTCGGAGTCATTGTTTGTCCTAAACCAATTAATACTTCATAGGCTTGGTCAGAGCTTGTACCCACTAAACCACCTTGTTTCCATAAATCGTCTAAGAAATTTACCACTAAACTTCTCACGTTTACCCAGGTATTAGCTGTATTAGGTTCAAATACGTAGTTTTTAGCTGCTATTTTAATAGATTGCTCAATATAAATCATTGTTCTACGAACGTTAATATATCTCCAATCTTGGCTATTGCCGTCGAGCGTTCTTGCTCCCCAAACAATTGTACCTTCGCCAGGGAACGAACGGATACCGTTTACCGATTTACCAGAAGTTGTTACGTTTAAGTCTTCTTGGTCGTCACCAGTCATTTTAATCATCGGGCTTATTACACTCGATATACTCACATTCGCAGGCGCTTTCCAAACACCTCTTGTAGTATCTACCATACTGTATATGCCTGCCATTGCAGCAGAAGGAGGAATCACGTTGAGTTGTTCTCTTATACGAGCCATGATTTCTTTATACGTAGGGCTAATTACTCCTAAAGTCTGATGAACATTTAAAGCCGGTACTTCTTCGTCGGTTAACTTAATAATTTCTGTTTTTGCTTCTTCAACTTTCCGCTCATTAGCCAATGTCGATTCCGCTTCTTTGTTTAAAACTTCTTGTAAGAAATCAAGATTAGAAATATTTTTAAAGTTAATTTCTGAGTCTTGAACTATTGAAGTAAACAACCAAGGATAATACGCTGCACCATAGTTTAAGAAGTTAGCCCCAACGCCCTCTCTGAAACGGGTAATAATATCAGTTTCGTCATAAGTTCGTTTCTTATGTCCGTCGAACACATCGAGTAGAGCGAAGCGATTTTGCATTTTAAATCCGCAGTGTTGCAACATCGCTTGTTGTATTGCATAGCAATCGGCTTCTTCAAGCATAATGGCTTCAGGAATCACTAATAAAGTCGGGGCTTCTTCGGTAATTAGTGCCTGAAAACAAGTCTCAAGTGCATCTTTAGTAATTTCGCTAGCTCCTGCTTGCGCTGAAGCTACCCCACCATCGCCATCGGATGTTGGGCTTGCCGAAGAAGATGCTTTATGACTGCCTACTGTGATTATATAAGCAGTGCCACCTCCGTTCGCATAAAACATCCTGATGCTGTCATACATTAAAAAGCGTTGCGTTGCGTCCGGAGAAATGATGTAGTCTTGCCCATCTACTGAAAAGTCGACGACTTCCTCTCCATCAGGAGCTGCTTGAATGTTGAACGTGGTTTTAAATCCGGTACCGAAGACTTCAACATACTCTGCTAGAGATGTGATTCTTACAGGTTTACCGATTAAACATTTTCCATCTTTTACAGTTTTTTGGGTGAATCCTACAAATGCCGGAACGGCGGTAGGTAAACCCACTGCGGAGGTGCCAAATGCATCTTTTTCTTCGATGTAAACACCTGGTGTTGCCAATCTTAATGCCATAGTGAACTATTTAAACTTCAAAAAAAACGTATCGAAATAAATTATTAATATACTATATTGTACAATTTGTTTATACATAAACAATAACATCTGAATAAATCTTAGCATCTGCTTCGTTAGTGTCTGGTTTTATAGACTGTACCGAAGGGGTAGCTAAATGATTTATTAATATTTTTACACCTTTATTTTTACGTTCTCTTTGTAATTTAAGTCCGTGTTTAGGTGCTTCTTGTAAAGGAATAGGACGAGTGCTACAAAAAACGAGTGCTTCTTCGTTGTTGGGCATTATAAAATTTTCACTTTGCTCAAAAGTAATTTCTTTGTTGTCTGAAGTGATTGAGAAAAAACTATCCTCTCCATTTTTTTGAAAACGAAGAATAACGAAATATCTCCAATATGTTGAACGGTTAGAAAATCGAATTTCGAACTGTTTAGGTTCTACGACTTGCCCTTCGTTAAAATTAGATAACAGATGCTCTTTCCAGTCATCATTTATCCATAAATCAACTAATCCGATCGGTCTACTAGCAGGCAAGTTAGTGTAATGTAAGAAAGTATTTTTAATTTTTCCATCCTCTTGTAGATGATATAAACCTTCGGGTAGTTTTTGTAAGCTAACTTGAAACTTTTCAGAGGTCGCTTCTGCTTCTAAAAGCACATTTTCTTCTGAATCTAATACATTGATACTCGAACCCTGAGAAGTTGCAAAAACGAATGAAGAGGGAGCAATTGGATAATAATTACTTGCTTCTGCCATTTCATTGGTATGCAGCAAATCGCTTTCTGAATTATTTTTAAAATAATAGCCGCCTCCTCTTAACAAGTGGTTTATTGCCGTAAAGTTTGTGAAATATAGATTCTTACAGAGTATCCAAAAAGAAAATTTAACCCCTTTGTTTTGTTCTAAAAACTTTGCTATTCCTTCAATTCTATCAAAGTCATAAAATAAGCGTGTTTGAGCGGTTGCGGGTTTTGCTAATCCATTCATCTTTTGCATTAAGATATTTGTATTAGTAGTAGGCACAAATGAGAAATCCTTACTTAACGGCTGCGTAAAATAGTGATGCTTTAAAGAGAGATAAAACAGTGTATTATACCGGAGGGTAATTTCTGCGGATTGAAACATGTTTTTAAATTTTATTAATTAGACAGACGACGTTAAGGGTAATTTATTTAGGAAGTTAAGTGCTTTATGATTCGTCATTTGTAATTTAAAATTGAATATATTCTTATCTTCCCACTCTATTAAAAAAGCTTTCAATATTACCTTCTTGAAAAGAAACCATCCTGACTTTGTACATAATAGAAGGCATGTGTTTCCCTCCCAAAACACCCCACAGATGGCTTAGACTCTGCAAATCTGTATTCACAATTTCACAGGTCATTTTTTCGATATTATCGTCTAAGTCGGGAGTATTCTGATGGTCGAAAAAGCGGTTTGCTTGAAAAAAGCTAATGGTAGCCGATAAAAACTTGAGCGATTCCTCGTAATTTCCTCTGCTAAAATAGGCACTAAATAATATAAAAAGGTTCATGTTTACAGGCCGATTCATAAAGCCGCCACCTGCTGTACCTAGTCGCCCTCCAGAAGAAATCACTGCTTCTTCTTCCATATTAATGAGGGTTAGGATAATTTTATCTGTTTCTTGAATTGCAACTTTACCTTCTTGGTCTACAATATTTGATAGAACTACTCGATCTTCGGTAGCTCCGAAGCGGTTACTTAAGTAAGCGTTTAAAAGCTCTGCTAAAACGGTTAACGCAGCGTATATCATATCTGTAGAGTGTAAGGTTGAATTGGTTAGCTTTTAAGAAAGTCTTTCAAGTTATAGATTTTACTTTGTAAATTATGTTAATAAAGTTTTAAACTTTAAGGCAGTTCTTTTTCTACCATGAATCGGCGACTAAAAATAAAGAAAATGATTCCTGCTAATAAGAACCCGCCAATCAGAAAAGCGACTTCCCTATTGGCTGCAAATTGCATTGCTAGTATAATAAGTGCTACGAAAATGAGTACTAGAAACACGATTCCGCCCTTTAGCAAGAAATTAGTAATATTTTTGAAACGGCATCCAAATCGGCTTAGCATATAAATTAAACCCATTTTTACTCCGAGCAGCCCCCCAAGTGTTACAAGTAAAAATCTGGGGTTTCTGAAAAAGCCAGCAGGGTTAAATAAAAGCCTTCTGATAAGCCCTCTAATGCGGCCACCACTAATATTTAAGCCTGCTTTTTTGTCTTTATTTTCAGTAATAGTAAACTTTTTCCCAAGCATTTTCCATAAATCTTGATGCCCGTTGTCGTAGCCTAAAGCCCAAATACCAACTCCCCCTAACTTCTGCTTGGTTACATAATCGTACCTTGCTGCTAGTGTGGCGGTATCTTCGTACCAAATTTGCTGATACCTATTTTGTTGGTCTCTAAAAACATGGAATTTACTTCCACTAGAAATATCTTCGCAGCATTGTAGTTGCCCATAAGTATCTACTACATCGCGATATTTTAAATGCCCAATAAACTTCTTTACGTAGGAGGGAAAGGTTAAGTCTTGGGTTTCCCACTGTGCTCCGTAATAAGGTATGCCAAGCAAAAGCTTTTTAGCAGTAGCGCCGGCGGCTAAATGCTCATCTATGGCTCTAATCGCATTGAGTTCCCACCAAATATCGCCACTGCCCATTGGCATAATAGGCCCTGCTACTTGGCTGTTTCTTCCATAAAAATCGAATGCCGTTACAACATATAAATCTACATGTTTATCTATTTGTTGGATGTCGTATACTTTATCAAAATCAAATGCAGGCAAGGAAACTACAAACATGAAATCGGGATTTGTTTTCTTCATGCTTGTGGAGAGGTCAATCAAGAAATTAGTGTAAGCCTCTTTAAAATTGGCTGGAATATCTTCGAAAGTAATATTTACCCCATTTGCATTTCGCTCTCTTACCAAGGTCATTATGGTGCGAATGAATGTCCTTTGAGAGGTTAAACTAGCAAGAAACAAGGCGGTTTCTTGCTTACCATATAAAGAGGCTGTGAGCAACACTTTAGTGTTAGTTGCTTTGGCAGAGTCTACAAGAGCAGTGGTTTTCCAGTCGTGGATAGAGCGGTAACTTCCGCTCTCTGGGTTTATCTCATAGCCATAATAAGAAACTACAGAAAGTAAAGAAAAATTGTAGCTTTTGTAGGCATCGCCCATCCAGTAGGGGTGCCATCCAAACACATGGTAGTTACTATCTAACTCATGTTTTTTCTTGTAGGGATTTGTATGGTTAATGAAGTATTTTCGCGACCAATCTTTTTCAGAGTAATTTGTTTGAATAGGCACATCCAATTTAAGTTCCATCATTCTTTCAACGTATGCAAAGGTATCTATGGGGCGCAAATCGGGCTGATAGGGTAACGAACCGGGGGGAACGGCTAAATTCTCTATATTATTGATTGTAATATCGGCTTCTTGTAATACATCGTTGCCCTCGTTTAAACCAGAAAACCCTCTACCTGAAGGGTCATTTTCTTGGGTCTTTTTAAGGGAATCTTGTAGGGCTTTAAGTTGTAGCTTTTTGAGGGAGTCGGCAGCGGCTCTTTCCGCTTCTAGCTGTTTAGTTTCCACTTTTTCATCAACATAATTGCCTATTTTTTTATTGATTTGGGCACTCACCGATTGTGCTCCAAAAAGCAATAATATCACTATGAATAATATAGTAGCTATTCTTTCAGATAGCTCTTTAAAAAAACTATTAACAGATAGTGAAACAAATAAACGCTGTGTAATCTTCATTAATTTAAAGTGTTTGTCTAAAGCTAAATTCTTTTATTGAAAACTTATAATATTTATTAGAACAGACAACTTTACTCATAAGCTTCAGATTATTCTAAAAGGTAGTATTTACCTCTTTAATAGCACCTTATAGGCTTAAAAAAGCGATTTTTGGTTTAGTGCTATTCCAAAATCGACCCCAAAAATCTTTCTAAGATATTCATTTTTTTTTAATGCTGAAACTTGAAGTTGCTTGTTTGTGGTACTTATCTTAAATTGAAAATAGTTACCTTGTAAAAAAAATATTAATTTCCTCCTGTAATGAGTTTAGTATTTTCATCTTTTTTTAAAATAGCGATTTTAAGTGGATACATGGCACACGCTCCTATCCAAAATGTGAGTGATACCACCGATTTTCAGAATCGATGTGGGATTATCCTCAATAATTTGGCGGTGAGCTACACAGGAGAAACCTCTATGAAAAACGAGTATTACATGTACGCAGTAAAGTACGGGCGCGATTGGGTGTTAATTGTGCGAGATGGCCCTGATATTACCTCATTTATAAAGCGAAGAGGCAAAAGCGAACCTGTAGAGTCTGCATCTTATTTTACTGAGGGGCTATGCGATGTGGTTTACAAAGGGCTTTTACAGCCAAAAAACAAAACTCAAAATTTGCAAGATGTTCAGTTACAAAGTTATTACCTGTTTTCTAGGGACGGGAAAGTAATTATTGATGGTTTATGGATGCTTGAAACGGGGGAAAAGAAAAAAGGGAAATTTGTAGACGCACTATTAGCTATTGTTTCTCCTCTCATTAATATATTTAAAGGAGACCAATCTGCATTGTATGCCCAAATTCAAGAATATCAGCAAATGCTTACACAGTACGAAATTCAAATTCAGGAAATGCAAACTAAAATGGTTGAGCTAGAAGCATACCCCAATTTGCTAGAGCAAACTAAAGTACAAATAGAAGAAATGCAGGCGAAAATGGATTCACTAAAGGCAGAAGCAGAAGCGGCTAAAGGAAAGGTAAAAAGCAAATAAAAATATCTATTGAATTAATTAAGTACTCGTACAAAATTAAATTAAGGCAAGTCCTTATCAGGAGCATTATGCTTGAAACAAGAATTACATTACCATAATGAAAAAAGGGATTCAAAAATTTTTTAAGCGTATCCTCAATGTGAGGCGAGCAGAAAAGAAAGAAGTAACGCTTTTGCTTTTTTTAGGCCTATTCATTGGTAGTTCGCAGGCAATATACGATGTGGTTTCAGTAACTCTTTTCTTAAAAACCTTCGAGATAAACTTACTCCCCGTTGCCATGATTTGTTCTGGCTTATTGGGGGTATTAAGTAGTACTTTATTTTCTTTCCTTCAAAACCGCTTACCTTTTGCCACTTTAGCTATTTTAGTATACTTGGGAGCAATGGCAAACAATATTATTTTCTTTGTTTTTATTGATTTATTGCAAGGGCAAACTTGGTTTTTCTTTACTGCATTCATTACAATTACACCTGCAAACACAATTGTTCTTTTAGTTTTTTGGGGGACTTTCTCTCGCCTTTTCGATGTACGCCAAAGTAGAAGATTACAAAGTGGTATTAACTCGGGAATTATCATTGCCTCTATTTTCACTTTATATTCTATTCCGTTCTTGCATGGTACTTTATTTGGTGATTTTAGGCAACTATTAATTATTAGCACAATAGGGCTGTTTTTAGCATCCATTGTTTTGTTAGTCATATTCGCTTTTTACCCTAAAGCAGTAAACGTAAAAGACAACATTGTACATATTAAAGCCAACTATAATTTAAAAACAGCATTTAAAAATTCCTATGTTTCAAAACTAGCTTATTATGCTATTGGAGTAGGGTTGGCATTTACTGTAGTAGAGTTTTCTTTCTTAGCGATGCTAGATGCAGAGTTTGACGTTTTTAGCAGCGAACAAGTTACGGGCTTCTCTAAACAGAATATTTTGGCTGATTTTTTAGGGATTTTTAATGGAACGGTGCTATTGGTTGCTTTTCTGATTCAAACATTTTTAAACGATTGGATAATCAGTAAGTACGGTTTAAAAGTCAGCCTAATGATTATGCCCATCTTAATGGCATTTTTTGCCATTGTAGCTATTGTAATTGGCATGGTCGAAGGATTTGCACTTACCTCAGCGGCTTATCCGCTGTTTTTTATTGCAGTTTGTATCTATAAACTCATTTTAGTAGCGACCCGCGAGTCGCTAGAAATCCCTTCGTTCAAAGCTTATTTCTTACCCATTGAAGCAGCATTGCGTTTGGATATCCAAGCTAAAATAGAGGGAATAATTAAAGAATTTTCCAAATTTATTGGAGGAAGTATTATTTTACTTTTCGGCTTTTTTACCTTCTTTGAAATAATGCATTATAGCTACTTCTTGCTCGTAGTACTTGCCGCTATTATTTACATTATTTACCAAATGTACAAAGGATATAAGGGTGTACTAGAAGATAGCCTTGAACGAGAGCAAGAAATTACGCAAAGAAAAGGGCTTATTGTGGAACTAGTTGAGCGTTTAGCAAGGCAGTCGTCAGAAGTGCCAGAGGCACTGTTTGCTCGCTATCTTAACATTCTCAATATTTTAGACCCTATTATTTATCGCAAAGCAATTCTGCTTAATTTAGAAAGGAAAGAAGACGGATATACGCAGGAATAGCTTTAAAACAGGCATCGCTCATCTCTTTATTAGAAGCCATTCCTATTTTGGAAAGGATAATAGAATCGAAGTATTTCCCAGTGCTTGAAAATACAGGGTTAATCCAGCAAACTTACGACAGGCTTAGAGGTGCTGAGTTTAGGCTAGAACGCTTAAAATACATTGAACAGCTTACCCTTTCTAAAATTACAGACGAACGAATGTTTGGGGCATTGCTCACGGCTTATGCACAAGAAGAAATGAAACCCCGACTTTTAAATAAGCTTTTTAAAGACCCCAACTATAGAGTCCGATTCAATGCAGTAAGCTCGGCAAGCAATACCAACAACCCCGATATTTTCAATAACTTACTCGAAAAACTCAACCAAGAGCAATATAGCAATGCTGCTACTGCAGCCATGATTGCTACCGGCGAAAGTTGTATCGATACGCTAGAGTCAGCCTTCCACATTAGTGGGCAGGCATTAGGAATTCAGCTCCGAATTGTTCAAATCTATGGGAGAATTGGTACAGAAAAAGCCATCCGACTTTTGTGGAAAAAACTGGGCTATCCTAACCAAAATGTAGTATCAGGAGTATTAAAAGCATTGAGTTACACAGATTATAATGTAGAAGAAGAAGAAGCACTCCCTATCAGAAGAGAGATTGAAGAATTTTGTGAAACAGCAATTTGGAACATGACTGCGTATTTAAGCATAATCAATAGCCAAGAAACTTCTTTTCGATTATTAAAAGCTTTAGAAGTAGAAATAGAAAACGATATTAAGACGATTTTTCACCTTCTTGCTTTGCTTTATAACGAGTCTTCAGTTCGTTTGGTAGAGCGAAGTATCAATAGCGGAAGTCCTAATGAAGCAGAATATGCTATTGAGCTTCTTAACATCTTTCTATCGGAAGAAACCAAGCCATTTCTGCTACCTATTCTTTCCGATATTAATTATGAAGAAAAAATAGAAAAAGTAAAAGACATTTTCCCTTCGAGTAAAATGCCTGCCATTGAGGTAATTCATAACATCATCCAAAGAGATTATAAAAAAATTAATCGTTGGACCAAAGTATGTGCTTTACAAGAAATGGAACAATATATAAATAGCTATAATATTGAGTTGTTGGCGGCTCATTTGGTAAATCCCGATTTATTATTGAAAGAGATGGCAGCTAAAATATTAATGGACCGGTATACTTCAAATTTTGAGGAATTTAAAGAACGTTATCAAAATAATGCTTCTTATGGGCTAACTCTCGAAATGGTTCAAAAACTAATCGATAGCGGCAGCTCACACAAACTGCCTCAGCTTAAATTTGAAATAGTAGCGTTTTTAAGTACCACATCAGCATTTCAAAATATATCGGGCTATGTACTTTGCGAAGTGGCTAATTGCTGCCAACTAGTGCATTTTAAAGCCAACGAGCTTGTGAATGTATATCGTTATGTAGATACTGTAGACTATTACATAGTAGTAGAAGGAAGCCTAAAAATGAATTTAGAAGGGAAAAAAGAGCAGACCTATCATGCAAAAGATTTTATCCATCCGTACGATTTAATTGAGCCACAAAAACAGACGTTAACGCTTTCCACTGAAACTGACTGCGTTTTATTAAGTATAGAGAAATTTGCCTTCAACGAGCTACTTTCTTTTTACGACGAAATCCCAGAAAATATATTAGAAAGCCCTGTGATTCCTTTAGCTACTTTAGAACTAGCAACTGAAAGCGAGCAAACTACTAATGTAAACTAACTATGCACCCCATACAGATTTATACTTGCGTAGCCGAAACCGATATTTATTCAGATAGTGCCCGCACCATTAACAGAGTAGAACAACAGCAAGACTACCTCGCTTATATTTTAAAAGAGCAATACAATATTGAAGCTGTATTTGTCGACGACGAGCAAAATATTAAAAACAACCTCCCCACAGTTTTTCTACCCATTATTTCGGAGCAAAGCGTACATGATTTAGCTTGGACTGCCAAGGCAGAATCATTTCTACAAAAATTAAATTCAGTTTCTCAAAATATTAAAATAGCTTTAATTTCTTCGGATTCGCACGGGTTAGAGCTTCCCAATATTTTCAGTATTTATTCTTTTAAAAAAATTATATTAAATGAAATTTATAAAGCCGAAAAAGAAAGCGAAACTCTAGATAATTTACTTTTTAATTTATTTGATATTTCAAAAATAATTGCAATTCATTTTAAACTGAATAAAGAACACTCTAAAAAGGTAAAAACAGACATTAAAATATTCTTGGCTGAAGTAAGCAGAGAATTAATGCTTGCAAGAGAGGTAATTCGCAGAGAGTTAATTAGCAGAGGAATAACGGTATTTCCCGAAGAAGAGCTTCCGACCGACGAAATTTCCCTCGAAAAAAAAATGCACGACCAATTAAAAGAATCTAAACTTAGCATTCATTTAATTGGGAATAGTTCTTCGGGGAAATATACAGATGCGGGTATTTTAATAGAGGATGCACAAAATAAAATAGCTGCGAGATACTGCAACCAAGATGAAACAGAACATTCTGATTTCCAAAGGATTATTTGGATGCCCCACCAACTAAAACTTGCCGATAAAGAACAAGAAGTATTTGTTGGGCAAATATTGAAAGACCGCTACCCACAGTCTTCTACCGATATTGTGAGGAGTTCTTTAGAAGAATTAAAAGATATTATTGAGAATAATTTATACCACACCAGAGTACATAAACAGAAAAAAATAGAATCTTCTAAAAAAATGGTGTATATCATTCAAAAAAATACGAGTGATAAAATACTAACAAAAATCGCTGAGGTTTTTGAAAAACATGAGATAGCAACCCAAGTTTCTCATAGGCTACCCAATGCCTACAACTCGCTCGTTCAGCACAGAGACTATCTATTAGCTTGTTCGGGTGTTATCATTCTTTATAAAGAAGAAAACATTGCCTGGCTAAGAAGCAAAATGAACGACATCTTAAAAATAAAAAATCATAGAAAAAATAAATATGATTTTACAGCGATAGGGATTTGGGAAGATAACATTGACCAAATAAACTCAATTTTTGAAGGCGTTATATGGCTTAATATGCAAGAAGATTTTTCTATTGATAGTTTTTTAGCATCAGGGAATCAGGCCTAAAAATAAAACAGCTTTCCAAGCGGCTTTTAAGAAGGTATATTTTTAATTCTTGTTGATATTTAAGCGCAGCACTCTGGTAAATAAACTATGCCAAATCATATCTATTTAATTACTCAAATATTTCGGTTATTAGTAAAGCTTAAGGGGCGCAAATCAAATTTATGCTATGCCGCATAGCAATAGCCCACATTTTGCCTCCTATAAAACAAGAGTTGTCTTTTAGATTTTCAGTTATAAATGAAGCAGCTAATTTTTTTATTAATCAGATATTTTTCGGTAACATTTACTATCCGAATTAATTTTCTGCGAGGGTTCTGATTTTTTCAGCATTACCTAGAGAGTTTATTTCTTTTTATACAATTTTGCTTGTGGGTTTGCCATCCTTATAATTGGGCAAGCTTTAAAATCAAATTAATTCTACCAGCTTAATTATGAAATTTAGATTAAATCTGCTATTAATTCTTACTTTCTCTCACCTTTCTATTGCTCAATCTACACAACAAAACAACTATCTTTTCCCCATAAAACCCGGACAGCAAAACTACTTAGCAGGAACCATGGCAGAGTTAAGGGCTAATCATTTCCATGGAGGGCTCGATATAAAAACAGAAGGCAGAGAGGGATTCCCCGTGTATGCCGCTGCCGACGGATTTATTTACAGAATTAAAGTATCCTCTTTTGGTTATGGCAATGTGTTGTATTTGCAACACCCCGATGGAAATCGAACGGTATATGCCCATCTTCAATCTTTCGAGGAAAACGTTGCCGCCTATGTATTAGCCAAACATTATGAAAAAGAAGCTTTTGAGATAGATTTTGAATTGCCAAGCAGTCAGTTTCCTGTAAAAAGGGGTGATATTATCGCTTATTCTGGAAATACAGGCTCTTCGGGAGGCCCTCATCTTCACTTTGAAATCCGAAACGAGAAAGACGAACCCATCAACCCCTTACATTTCAACTTTACAGAAATTGTGGATACGATGAGCCCCATCGTAGAGGCATTAGCGGTACAGCCACTCAAGATAGACGCACGAGTAAAAGGCACTTTTGCAAGGCAAACCTTTAAGCCTTATCGTTCAGGGAATACCTACACGGTTTCACGGCCCATTGAAGCCTTGGGCTTGGTTGGCTTAGAGTTTCAAGGGATTGATAAGGCAAATGGTACCTACAACAAATACGGGATTAATAAGGTAGAAACCTTTGTAAACAATCGCCTTGTTTACACGCATCATTTAAATGCAATTCCTTTTAGTTTAAATAGGGCAATGCATGTTTTTACCGATTATCCTTCGTGGGAAAATGAGAGAGAGAAGTTTCAGCGCGCCTATATCGCCGATGGCAACCCACTTCCTATATTCGAAGAGTCGGTGTCTGATGGCAAAATTTTCGTGGCGCAGGGGAAAAGCTATGCGATAGAAATGAAGCTTTACGACAGCAAAGGGAATATCAGCCGCATTCATTTAACGCTTCAAGGGAGCGATAAAATAGGGGTTAGCAAGAAAAAAATGCTGACCGAACCAGAAATGTATGTTGATGGAAATGTACTAAAAATAGAAGCACAATCTGCTGCCGATTCAGCAGTGTTAGTGTATAATTATTTTCGGCATAAAATTGCAAAATCTTACGAAACGAATGGCATTAAAACGTTTTTATGGGATTTAAGAAACGGGCTTCCCAAAAAAATAACCGTAGGCGGTAAAGAACTAACTACTGATTTTCAAATTTTAGTACCTACTCACAGAGCAGTTTCCTATTATAATAATGAATTTACCCTAGAAATCCCTTCGGATGCTTTATTTGACACCCTGTTTCTACAAGCAAAAGTAGAAAACGAAGTGCTAACGCTCCATAATACTATCATACCGTTGTTTAGGCCTATCAAAGTAAAATGGAAGCCAAAAGCACCCATAACAAATAAAGAAAATAAGCATATTTTCACCCTGAGTAGAAGGGGAAGGCCTCAGTTTTTAGGAGGTAAATGGGAAGGCGATGAAATTGTATTCTATACCAGAAGTTTCGGGCAGTTCTTTTTAGATACTGACAACCAAAAACCTACAATCACTTTAATTAACAAAACAATTCAGCAAGCAGTTTTTAAAATTGATGATAAAATTGCAGGAATAGAAAGCTACAGAGCCGAGCTTAACGGAAAGTGGCTGCTCATGAAATACGACCACAAAAAGAAATTATTGCGCTCAGAAATTGGCGATTACCACAATGCTATAAAAGGCGATTTTACACTTATAGTTACTGATGCCAGCGGGAATACCACAGAATATCAGCAGAAATTCTAGCCCATAGTTGCAAGGCGAACCAATTCTTCTTCTACTTCTTGTAAAGTCTCTTTCGCATACCTCTCCATCTGGTTAATAGCGGCTGCTATCTGCTCGGCAGGCTTGTTTTCTTCTAAAGAAAGTTCAATTTGAGAAAGGCTCTCAGAGAACTTATCGAACCCTAAATAGGCAATAGAAGACTTAAATTTATGTGCCTGCTTGCACATTATTTCTAAGTCGTTGTTATCAAAAAACTGTTTGATGGCAGAGGGGTATTCTATTAAATTTTTTTTAATAACTACTAATAAATTTGAGACTATTTGTGCGTCTCCTCCTGTCATATCGTACAACAATCCAAAATCAAAATCTGCATGCATAACTTTTTAGTAAAAGGCGTATTATTTGGGTGATTAATAGTAATAAAACGAAGATTATAGGCAAATCCTTGTTTTATCAATACTACAAAAAAAAATAAATTTTGTTGTTAACCAGCTTCAAAATAACCAATTGTAGTATTCTTAACACCCATTACTCACAAAGCTATTGTACAAACAATTCAGGTTGCATAAATTACAAAATTATACCCTACCGACACCTTTAAATATGCTTTATTCGTACGAATAAAAAATAAACGAAATTATGGGTTCTTTATGATTTTCACTTGACTACTTAACGCCATTTAAGTTGCCTTATCTAAATTTCAGAGGGTTTTATCTGCTTTCACTTTAATATGCCGTATTCTATTATTTTAAAATTAACGGCTGTAAGCATTGATAGTTTTTCTACAAAAAAACAAACATTAATTTAACTA
>CAZFQW010000004.1:15679-24408 GCA_964521225.1 uncultured Roseobacteraceae bacterium | reverse complement strand
GAGCCACTTTTACAGATTATATTGATGATGTAAGTACTTCTTATACCGATAAAAGTTTTTGGGAGAGTTCAGGTAACTTCAAAGGAGGTCCTAAGAAAAACAATTCAGAAGATAACGCTCGTTTAGCTCAAGCATTAAGTGATCGTTCTAGAGAACCATTTGCTCAGTTTTCACAAGCAGATAGAGTTTTCGCTTTGTATGAAGGTTCTACCACCACTTTCGTTTATGAGTCTCGCATCGATGGACAAAGATATGAAGTTCTGAATGGCTACGGACATGAGTTTGAAGGCGGTGGTCCTGAAGGCTTTTTTAGAACTAAAAGAGGAGATGTTGGCGATAAGGATGCTTATATTTTTGTTGGTTTAAGTGCAAGCTACATTTTTGACAGAGGAGTTAAAACCCCAAGATTTGGAGGAGGTGCCTCGCTAAGAAGAGTTGATTTTGGTTCTCGTAAAACCCAAAAAAGAATTTTGCGTTCTACTGGAAAAGCGAGGGGAAATTACCAAGATAAAAACCAACGGAAAATAAATAAAATCCGAAAAAATACTACCAAAATGAAAACTTACGGTGGTATAAGATAACCTTTAAAAGTTCTACTTTGACCGCTTACAAAAAAGCGGTCTTTTTTTTGCAAAAAATTTATTTTAAACTGATAATTAAATGATAAAATCCTCTAAAGTATATACGCTTATAGCTCTAAATATTATACTTTTCGCAAGTACTCAAGTATTAGCACAAAGAGGAGAAATTGGTATAGGTTTAGGTGCGACCAATTACAAAGGAGATTTAGCTAAAAATCCTGACTTGCTAAGTACAAGAATCGGTGGAGAGTTATTTTACAGATACCATCTCGGAGAAAGTGTTAGTTGGAGATTTGGAGGCATGTTAGGTCTTTTAAGCGGAAGCGATGCACATTCTTCAGACCCATTTCAAAAAGAAAGAGATTACTCGTTTAGTGGAAGTGTTATTGAGCTTAATACCGTCTTAGAATATCATTTTTTTAATTTCAGAGGTAGAAAAGCTTACCCAAGATACAGCCCTTATCTTTTTGTTGGAATAGCCGCTGCGCATTTCACTATCAGCGGAGACCCCGAACCCTCTGATGAGGTACCTAACTTGCCATTTATTAACACAACGATTCCTTACGGCGTAGGTGTAAAAAGAATAATGAGTCGAAAATTTATTTTAGGAATTGAACTAGGTACTAGGCAAACATTCACAGACTACTTAGACAGAGTAAGCGAACCACAAGCTAGTACACCAAAATTTAGCCGAGGCAACCCTAATAATAATGATAAGTACTATTTTTTGAGCTTGGCACTATCTTATAGATTTAACTCTGTAAAATGCCCAGATCCTTCGCCTAGGCGCTCGAGAAGTAAATAAACTATTGCTTATTTTTATTCTCAAGCTGTTGTTTTAATTCATCTCTCAAATCTTTTACTTCTTTTCTTAAATCGAGAAGCTCCTTTCGAGTGTAAAAGTCTCTTTCATAGGTATGGATTGACCCTTTTGTTCTAAGAGCTAGCTCGATATACTGCATATTGAGCAAAGCAAAATCTTCTTCAGGAAGTCTACCAAGTATAATACGAACAGGCTTTTTAAGCTTTCCCATCAACGACATATCTCTTACCTCGCTTTTATTATCAGCAATAAGTGTAAACTCGTCGGCATCGGGGTGCTTTTCCATTGCCCAAATTAGTGCCTCAATGTCATTTTCCTCTAAGTCACCCCCATCGCCGCGAGATTTAACCATCTTCATCATATTTACAATTTTAGGAATCGATTCGGCTTGCACAGTATAAATACCCCCTATTTTACCTTTCTTCTTTTCATTATTCCTTTTTTTATCACCATCATTAAAAAAAACAAAATGCTGAATTTTACTGTCTTTTTGATTATTTAAGTGCCATCTCAAAACTTGAGTTGTATAAGGGTACATACTCGCAGTCCAATCGCTTACGGTAACTATATTATTTGCCCATTTATCATGGTTTCTTTGGAAAGCTTTTATAGAAATAGAATCTGAACCTACCGATAAGTATCGCCAATCTCTCTTAGGTATTTGCGTTAAAACAGCTCTAATTTCAAATGGAACTTCGTTTTTTTTCTTGAGGGTGTCGTCTGTGAACGAAGGCGGCGTTATTGGGTCAGGCTCTTTTTCTATTGTTTCGTTTGGTGTGTTTTCAAGTTTCGGCGTTTTCCTATTTGATTCCCCTGCAATTTTGATGGCAAACCCATGAAAATAAGACTCGGCAACCTCTTTACTTGGGCAGTTAGTTTGTTTTAAGATAAACCATTGAATACTACTATCTGAAAAAAGTTTTGGTAGATTTTTTTTTAATATGGCTAACCTATTTGTATTTAAAACTTCGAACGAACGGGATTTTGGGTGATCGGTGTACACTAATCTTATTTCTACTACATTGGAATTTCTAAGTTTTTCAACTACAGAAGGGTTTAAAACTTCATACTTTCCATAATCCATTTCAATTCCTATCTCATTATTACCAAGTACATATTGCTCTAAGCTAATTCTTTTTAAATTATCATATTTTTGTGAGGGTGTCTGCTCTTGAGCTAGTACCATTTGCGATAAAGCAATTGATATTAAACATAGCAGTACCCTAGTAAAATGCGTTTGCATGAATGGAGCGTTTTTTTTATTTCTTAACTTCAACTAAAATATGAACGAACACGGGTTTTTACCAATTATTGACTTGCATTGTGACTTACTTTCTTATTTGTTCGAAAATAAAGATGCTTACTATGACGACTCGAAAATGGGAGCATCGCTCCCCTACTTAAAAGCTGGAAATGTGGGACTGCAAGTAATGGCTGTTTATACCGATGTTGTAGAAGGTAGTACACAGCATGCTTTAAAACAGGTAACACAATTTTCAAACCTTTTCAAAAAAAATGAGTTCCATGCAATTTCCAATAACAAACTACTTGAATTTAAGCCACAAGCTATCATTGCTATTGAAAATGTCTCAGGACTTTGTGAAGAAGACATGAAACTCGAACAAGCTTTCTCTAATTTAGAATATATTTTAAAACTAGTTAAAAACATTTTATATATAAGCCTAACGCACCACAAAGAAAATAGATTTGGAGGTGGAAACTACAGCAATATAGGATTAAAGCATGATGGTGAAGTGTTCTTAGAGTTCATGAACGAGAAGCAAATAGCCGTTGATTTAGCACATACAAGCGATGCACTTGCATACGACATTATCAATTTTATCGATAAAAAAGGACTTGAAATTCCTGTAATAGCTAGCCACTCTAACTTTAGAAAAAAGTTTAACCATGTACGAAACTTGCCAGATGATTTAGTAGACGAAATCGTTAAGCGAAAAGGAGTAATCGGAATAAATTTTTTGAGGGCTTACCTCCATCATGAAAATCCTGAAAAGCTCTACGAGCATATTTTATACGGGTTTGAAAAAGCAGCAGATGCCTTATGCTTTGGTGCAGACTTTTTTTACACTGAAGACTATCCTGATTCTTCTCGCCAGCCTTTTTATTTTCCAATTCATGAAAATGCTAGCAAGTACCCTTCAATAATATCAAAACTAAAAGAGATGGGCATCGAAGAAGAATATGTAAGAAAACTAGCTTATAAAAATGCTGCTGAGTTTATCCAAAGGGAAATAATATAACCATTACAATACAGATTGTAATTACTCGGACAAGATTAACTTGTATTTGATATAAAGATAACTATTTGGAAATAAGATATTTTTTCTCAAAGAAAATCAGAACACATCCTTAATCAAAATAAAGTGAGTGAGATTCTCGACTTTTCATTAAATTTCAAGACTAAATTAATATTCAATACATATTACCTAAATGAAGATTATAAGATTCTTACTATTTACATTCTTAACTGCTGCGTTAGTTTGGGTTTTAGAAACATCGCCTGCCTTTATACCTCAGTTAGCTCAAAAACCCCCAATAGGTAAATTCATTGACCCCTTTCATGGGTTTTGGCAAAATGCAATGCCCAATACAAATTCAAAAACATTTAACGACATTCAACTTGTTGGATTAAAAGAAAATGTAAGTGTTTTATACGATAGTGTTTTAATCCCTCATGTTTTTGCCCAAAATGACGATGATGTTTTCTTTATGCAAGGCTATTTAACCGCTAAACACAGACTATGGCAAATGGAGTTTCAGACACACGCTGCGGCTGGGCGAATCACTGAAATTTTGGGTCTAGAAAGTGCTTTAAGTTTTGATAAAGGACAGAGAAGGAAAGGGCTTCCCTTTGCTGCTAAAAACTTTACTGAAAATATTGAACAAACCGAACAGATGCAGTCAATTGCAGAAGCATATACCAAGGGGGTAAATGCGTATATCAACAGCATTGATAACTATCAGAAACTTCCTTTAGAATATAAACTCCTTAATTATAAGCCAGAAGAATGGAGTATCTATAAATGCGCACTCCTTTTAAAATATATGGCGAACAATTTATGTTTTGGTGATTCGGACTTAGAATATACAAATGCCCTAAAAAGCTATGGTTCAGAGATGTTTGCATTGCTTTATCCTGATATGCTCGATATGCAAGACCCTATTGTAAATGGCGCTACAAAATGGGATTTTGAACCTGTTAAAGTAACTGCACCAAGCAATGCACTACCAAAAGAATTGTACTCAAAAGAAGAATTAGAAGACCCCAACCCCGATAACGGGAGTAATAATTGGGCTGTAAGCAGTCGCAAAACCAAAAATGGTAATCCTATTTTAAGTAGCGACCCTCATTTACAACTAAACCTACCTTCTATTTGGTTTGTGATGCAACTTACTGCGCCTAGCATGAACGTAAAAGGTGCTACCCTTCCCGGTTCTCCCAATGTAATTATTGGCTTCAACGATTCTATTGCCTGGGGCGTAACAAATGCGAGAAGAGATGTGGTTGATTGGTATGAAATCGAATTTAAAGAGGGAGACAAAGATTTTTATAAACTCGATGGGGGGTGGAAAGAAACCTCAAAAGTAATCGAGGAAATAAAGGTTAAAGGCAAACCTTCTGTGTTTGATACGGTGTATTACACGCAATGGGGCCCTGTAATGTACGACGAGGGCTACATGCCGGAAGATAATCATAAAAATTTTGCTTTAAGGTGGGTGGCACACGACCCTTCGGAAGAGCTGCTTACTTTTTATAAGCTAAATAGAGCAAGTAATTACAATGAATATTCAGAAGCACTTAGCCATTATGCTAGCCCCGCTCAAAACTTTGCATTCGCCGCTAGCAATGGGGATATTGCCATGAGAATCCAAGGAAAATTTCCAAACAAATGGCCGCAGCAAGGTAAATTTATTTTGGATGGAACTCGCTCCGATATGGCTTGGCAAGGCTTTATTCCTGCTGAACACAATGTTTATAGCTTAAATCCTGAAAGAGGATTTATCAGCTCAGCAAACCAGCATCCTGTTGATAGCACCTACCCTTACTATGTTTATGCCGAACGATACGAGTATTACCGTAACAGAAGAATCAACTCTTTACTTAGCGAAATGAATAATATTACAGTTGAAGATTTAATGAAACTTCAGCAAGATAATTACAACCTTTTTGCAGCAGAAGCATTGGATACATTTCTGAACTTAGTCGATAAAAACGACTTAAATACCGATGAGCAAGAAATGTATGATATACTTGAGTCATGGAACAGATTTAATAATGCTGATGAAATTGCACCTGCCTATTTTGAAGCTTTTTCAGATGCTTTATTTCCCTTAATATGGGATGAAATGAGGGAATCTACTTATCCGTTAGCACCGCCCAATAAAACGAACACCCTCAAGTTAATAGCAGAAAACCCCAATCTCGATTTCTTTGATATTTTAAGTACCCCAGAAAAAGAAAATGCAGCAGATGTTGTATTAGCTGCTTTTAAAAAGGGCTTTTTTAAAGTAAAACAATGGAAAGAAAATAACATTGAAGCGTTAAATTGGAGTAGATATAAAGCCACCTCAGCCGTTCATTTAGCTAGACTTCCCGCTTTCAGTGTCAGGAATATTTTAAATGGCGGGAACCATGGTATTGTAAATGCAACAAGCGAAAGGAATGGCCCTTCGTGGCGAATGGTAGTTGAAATGACCCCCAAAGGCCCAAATGCCTGGGGCGTTTACCCTGGAGGGCAATCTGGAAATCCCGGAAGTATTCACTATGACGACATGATAGAATATTGGAGAGATGGTAGATACTTCCCTATGCCATTATTTACTTTACAAGACCAAGACAAAGCCTTTATCCAAATAGAATACACTAACCCATAAATACTAAATAATGATTTTTTTCAGAATTTTCTTACTCGCAATTGTCTGTGCAGCCGTACAATTTTTCTACCCATGGTGGACCATGGCAATTGCCGCCCTTGTATTTGGTTTTGTATTTGGGCAAAATGGAATACGAAGCTTTATAATTGGGTTATTAGGCGTAGGGGTTGTGTGGTTTGTTTATGCTTTCTACCTCGATTTAAACAACGATAATATATTAAGTAGCAGAGTTGCAGAACTTTTCGGTTTAAGTGGTTTATCAGACTCCTCAGGAATATCGAGTAGTATTTTACTCTTATTAGTTACCGCATTAATCGGTGGCTTTATTGGCGGGTTAAGCTGTACAAGTGGTAGTTTTTTTAGGGCTATGTTCAAGAAAAAACCATAAAATTCGGTGCAGTACAAAGTGCATAATTTTCAGCTTAAAAATCTTTCAACTAACTACCCTTACTAAGCTTATGAAAAAGCTATTATATCTATTATTATTTCTCCCTCTTAGCAGCTATGCTACACATATTGTGGGGGGAGAAATTGTACTAACACACGTAACCTCACAAAACTATAAGCTAGCGCTCATATTATATTTCGATGAGGTATATGGGAACCCCGGCGCCATAGACCCAAATGTAGATATCCATATTTTCCAAAAAAATGGGAATAATTTTATTAAAAGCTTCACACTACCTATTCTGTCCGATACTTATGTAGAATACACTGACCCTGATTGTGCAACGGGAGATTTAATAACTCGCCGAATTTATTATGCAGGTGAAATAAGTTTAGAAAGCGATTTATATACTGATGAAAATGGCTACTATCTAGTTTATGAAAGGTGCTGTAGAAATCAGGTTATCCAAAATATTTTTGATCCAGGTGGCGCAGGTCAAACTTTTTATTTAGAAATCCCTCCAGTAGTAAAAAATGGGCAACCATTTATTAATTCAACACCAGAGTTATTCCCCCCATTAAGCGATTATGCCTGCATAAACCAACCTTTTTATTTTGATTTTGGTGGCAATGATCCCGATGGCGATTCGCTAGTTTACTCCCTTTCATCTCCTTTAAATGGGAATTCTACCAGAAGCGTTCCTTTACCGGGACCAACTTCCGGCCCCTATTCTACCGTAGAGTTTCAACCATCGTATAGTTTACGAAATGTAATAAGTGGGAACCCATCTTTAAGCATAGGCCCTCAAACAGGTTTTCTTACAATCACCCCAAATGAACTAGGGCTTTTTGTATTTGCAATAAAATGCGAAGAATATAGAGAGGGTATCCGCATTGGTGAAGTTAGAAGAGATTACCAAATGCTTGTGTTAGATTGCCCCGAAGCAGACCCTCCCGTTATCGGTTTAAACGAAGAAAATGGCATTATCTCTCAAAAAAGTGGAAGCTTTGTATTCGATGCCGCTTTGGAAGGCAATTGCTTTACCGTATATGCCACCGACCCAAATCCGAGTAGCCTTCTGCAACCTAGAATTGTCCCTCTTTCGCAGCCAAACCTTAATATTATAAGTGTTACACCAAGCACGCTCTCAGCTTCAATACCCGGAGAGCCTGTTGAGTTTCAAGTCTGTTTAGATGAATGCCCTTCCTTAGTAAATGATAAGTTTGAATTTTTAATGATTGTAGGCGATAACTCTTGCAGTTTACCCCTACTCGATACGGTGAAAATAACCATTGATATTTTCTTAGAAAATGAACCGGCAGAAGTTTCCACAGATTTAAATTTCAATACTAGAAATGACTATTACGAAGTAGATATCGAAGTAGGCACACCGCTTAACTTTAAAGCCTTAGGTTTTGATGCTGATGTTGATAGCCTAGTTTTAAGGGCAATTGGTGGTGGACTTAATATTGGTACAGTAACCGGCCGAGGGTCAATTTCAGAAGATGTAGAATGGATTCCGACTTGTGAATTTATCCCCGAAAACGATACAAGTGCCACTGTATTTGTCGATTTAATTCTTGCCGATTATTGGGAATGCGGTAAAAAATCGGAAGATACTACTCGTGTAAAAGTAAATCTGTTCTATAACCCCGAAGATAACCCCGGACCCGAAGTGGAAATTACCTCGCTTACCCCTATCTCCACAGGCAGTAAAGTAACTTATTTTGAAGAAATAGTTGTAGGCGACTCCGTAGTTATTGACTTAGAAGCAATAGACCCCGATGGTGATTTTATAGCAATTGAAGGCAATGGGTTAGAGTTACTAAGTAATCATTCTGGGTTGCTTAGTGGCGCATCTCCCTTAAATTTATCCTTTGTTTTTAGCTCTAACTGCAATTTATTAAAAGACGACACCAACCAAGGCGAATACCTAATTACATTTGTTGCCAGAGACCAAAGTAACTGCTCTACTGTTGAAAACGATACTGTGGAGCTTTTAATACGAGTAGTTGATTTACCTCAAATTGAAGTCAAGAAA
>CAZFQW010000004.1:13915-15669 GCA_964521225.1 uncultured Roseobacteraceae bacterium | reverse complement strand
CCAAATGCATTTTCACCAAATGGCGACAACCTAAGCGAAACATTTAAAATCGCTGAGCTACCTATTGATAATTGCCAAGATGAATTTGAGTCGATTACCATTTTTAACCGATGGGGCGAAGAAGTTTTTAGCAGCGTTTCAAGAGAATTTGAATGGAATGGATTCGGGCATCCGGCGGGCACTTATTTCTATCTAATCAAATACAAAAATTCCGAATATAAAGGGAATATAATGTTACTTACCAATAACCCTAAAAGTAATAATTGATTGACACGCAAAATCATCCATATTGATATGGATGCCTTCTTCGCTTCGGTTGAACAAAGAGACTTTCCGCAATATCGGAACAAACAAGTCTAGCTATCCACTTGACTTCTTCTTTTGTAAGTTGAACAAAGAGACTTTCCGCAATATCGGAACAAACCCTTAGTAGTAGGAGGTTCAAGCAAAAGAGGAGTTGTTGCCGCGGCAAGCTACGAAGCTAGGAAATACGGAATATACTCGGCGATGCCTTCGGGAATAGCCATTCGCAAATGCCCCCATCTTATTTTTGCGAAGTCGAGGTTTGATATTTACAAGGAAGTTTCTGCTCAAATTAGAGCAATTTTTAGCGAGTTTACAGATTTAGTAGAACCCCTTTCTCTCGATGAAGCCTACCTCGATGTAACCGAAAATAAAGTCAATCAAAAGTCAGCCACTTTGCTTGCCAAAGAGATAAAACAAAGAATTAAAGCAAAAACACAGCTTAATGCTTCTGCGGGAGTTTCTTTCAATAAATTCTTGGCAAAGGTTGCTTCCGATATGGATAAACCCAATGGTTTATTTGTAATCACACAAAAAGAAGCAGATGACTTTTTAAATAACCTTCCTATAGAAAAATTTCATGGTATAGGTAAGGTAACCGCACAGAAAATGGAATCGCTCGGAATTAACAAGGGTTCAGACCTAAAAAAATGGACACAAGAAAACCTAATCACTCGGTTTGGAAAGTCAGGGTTATATTACTATAAAATTGTAAGGGCAATAGACGATAGAGAGGTCAACCCCAACAGAGCACGAAAATCTTTAGGGGCTGAACGAACATTTTCCGATGATATTAACGTACTCCAAGATTTACAAGAAACGCTCAAAACAATCGTAGATGAAGTGTTTAAAAGAGCAAAACGAACTGAGAACTTTGGTAGAACTTTCACTTTGAAAGTTAAATTTTACGACTTCCAACAAATTACCCGCAGCAAGAGCTTTCCCGATGCTGTGGACACTCAGAAAGAGCTAAACGAAATAGCACAATCTATCTTAATAGATACTTATCCCGAAATAGATAGAGGAGTACGACTGCTAGGTTTTTCAATTTCAAATCTTGATGATAACCAATCTGGAAAGCAGTTACACATCCCGTTTAAAGAGTTTTAGTTATATACTAGACTTCGCTTTCAAGATTAACTGTGTCAATATCCTTTCTATAGGAAATATTAGCACTGCAATAACTACCTGAACCCCAAACTCATATACAGGAGAGGCCCCAAAGTCTAAAAAGGTTTCAGCCACTGTTTCTATATATGAAAATATTAAAATAATGGTTAAGTACGTAAGTACTTTAGAAATAACCCTGTTCCGAAGCTTTGTTCTATTTAGCCTAAACGATAAAAATAAAAGCGTTGAAAAGACGACAATCTGTAATAAATAAAACCAATTACGCTGCCAATAAGGAGGGCGAATAAAAAAAGATACAGGTGCTAACTCATTTGTTTTAC
>CAZFQW010000004.1:0-13905 GCA_964521225.1 uncultured Roseobacteraceae bacterium | reverse complement strand
TATCGCGCGATCTTACAAGGAGGTCATACTTCCCACTAGGCAGGTAATTCAACGATATAAAGTTTGCTGAGCCCCAATCGGACCAATCTCGCTCGTTGCTTAAGCCCGTAAGTTTATACTGATACTCCAAAGCTCCTTCATCTAAATAATAAGGATTAGATAAATGAAATACTAGCGTGTTTCCTTCTTGGTCAATTTGTAGTTGCGACATACTAAAAAGTGCTCCGCTTTTATCGGTAACTTGCCTTAAAAACAAATTGTAGTTATTAAAGTCTGGTACTCTTTTAAGGTAGTAGAAGGTATATAGCTGATTTTGTTTGGTTACTACAAATATTTTTCGTTTATCTTGAGCAAGGTGAATACTCCGTATATCGCCTAGTAGATTCAGCATTGTAAAACCGGTATCCTTGCGCAAATAAGGAGAAAAGATATTCCAATTGATTTTATTTTGAAACCACAAAATATTGTTTTGAACGTGGATATAACTTCCCTCTATGGGATACCTCTTATCTAGCTCTTCGTTTTTTTCTAAACTATCCGTTTTGTTATTATAGGTAAGAAAACCCGATGATAACACGAAAAAAACGCTATCATTATAAGCAATTCCTACAACTTCATCGGAATAGGGGTTATCAATTTTGTAGTACTTCGAGCTACCGTACGACTTATCTTTCTTATAATCTATTTTGAAAACCCCATTGGAACCAATTAACCATAACCGTTTCCCAAACTCTTCTAAGATATGTTTTATGGGCGCCTGAATCAGCGGGAAGTTGTCATCAAACAGCCAAGTGCTTTTTGCTTTTTCTTCTACTAAATTATAGGCAAAAACTGTCTCTTGCGTTGTCGCAATCCAAAGTCTTTTGGTTTCATCGGATAAATGCAAGTAATTTATTCCTATATCTCTAGTTGTTATTCTGTTAACAGCCAACTCTTCATCTATCTCAAAAAGCCCCCTATTAGAAGCTACCAATAATTTGCCATTATAAGGAACTATTTGGGTACATTTCCCCTCGACACCCTCCAATTTTTTAAAGACAAACTCAACTGACGCTAAAGATGTCTCCGTTGTTTTTACATACTCAACAATAAGCACCTGCTTCTCTTGAACTTCCTCTTCATCTGAATTCTCTACCGGAACAGTAATTTTTGTCTTTTTATTATTGTTAGATTTCTTTGTTTTAGTACTAAGTTCTTTTCCTAATACTTTTAGTCTCTCCTCTTCAATGTTAATTTGCTCTCTTACGTTGCGTCTGTTTCTACGCATTGTACGCTTCTCTTTCCCTCGAAGCTCTTTTTCTCCTTGCCCGGAGAGTAATAGGGTCATCTGCTCTTCAAGTGCAATAAGTTTTTCTAAGTTACTTCTATCAACAGTTGTTGCCTGATTATTTTCGGGTAAAGAAGGCGGCAGCGGCATTTCTTCAACCTGAGAAGAAGATGATTCTTCCTGAAGGTTCCTCTTGTTTACTTTTCGAACGACTTTTTCTACCTCTTCGTAATTTTTTACTTCATCCAAATAGAAAAGCCCTAAACTAGTTGCTGCAACGAGCTTTCCTTTAAATTCCTCAACTGCATTTACAGTACCCTCTAAGCCGTAATAACTCGAAAACGACCGAAAAGGAAGTTGATAATCAGCCCTTGTATATCCGAACTCATGGGTAATCCAAATGCCTCCACTTTCATCGGTGGCAACTGCATAAATTTCATCGTCGGGCAAACCTGTTTGGTAATTTATGTAAGCACTCGTTTTAGAAGTGTTCGTATTTACAATAGCACAGCCTCCCCTAAATGTAGAGATTAGTAAGAGCGAATCGTTGATTACATGTGTTTTATTGATTTCTGCTTTCTCAAAGTACTCTGCATCTTCAAGCTCAAAAGGGCTGAAATTTCTCCCATCAAACTGATAAATTTTGTGATTGCCAAACCCTACTAAACTTGATTTTTCTTTAAATTTAATTGTGAAAACCACGCCCTCTTCTTCGGGAGAAGAAACTCGCCTAGGAATTAACTGACTTCTTTCTATCTTATAAATTTTGTTTTCGTCGGTAAAAACAAAAAGTTGGTTATCCAATTCAAGTATCGCATATATATTCTGATTATCAACTTCGCTCCAAGTTTTGGTTACTTTATCAGCAGTTAGTGAATACTCAACTAAATAATCGTCGCTTAAAAAATAGACAAACCCACCTGCTTGTCTTATATCAATAAATTCTCCTGTAAATTTACTTTTTTCTTTATCCGAAATTGAGCTATAAAATTCTTTCCCTTTGTCGTCTTGCGTGATAAACCCAAAGTTATTTCTACAACCCACAAAAAGCCGTTCTTTCCCTTCAGATTCTTGCATTAATGAAATGGCAGAGCTAGGGGTTTCAATTAGATACCATTGTGAGCCATCGAACTTTAAAACTCCTTTCCTGTTCGCAAAACTCATTTGCCCATATCTATCCTGAGCAATCGCATAATTCTTATTATCGATATTACTTAGCGAAGGACTATAATTTGTAAGGAAGTAATGCCCTTCTTGAGCTGTTAAATTACTAGAGTAGAAGCAGAGTAAGAGTAAGTATAGTGTGTGTTTCCAATACATAGAATTTGGAATGTAATCCGATTAAATGAGTGGTTGAATAGTTAGTTAATAGTATTAGAGACTTAAAATTTAACCATCTAACCATTTAGCTTACCGAAAAAGAGTGCAATTCGTAGATTTTGACTTTTTCCAAAACAGTTATTAATTCTAGTTAGACGTATAACGCCTTTGGAGATATAAAATTCTACATTTACTTTTAAATGATTAAGTATTCTTAAACTAAAAATTAAACAGTTGTTAACTATACCTGAAGAAGCTCTAAATCATCCTGATTTCAAAAAATTAAATAAGGATGAGGCAGTTGATATTTTTATAAAATTCGACTACCCCTTAGAGAACGAAATCTGTTTAGTAGCGAAGCAGATTGTTGAGATTTGGTTTGCAGATTTAAACCAGCAACTAACCCTTAAAAAGGTTTTGCCTCTATTTGCTTATCAGATAGAACCTGAAAGCCTAAGGATTGTGCTTGCTCACGTTAAAAACCCAAACTCTTTTTTAGAAAATCTTTTGATAGAATACTTAAAGTCTCCTTTAGATGTTACAGAGCTATTTGTAAGAAAAAGGAAGTTTCAAATCAATCATCATAATAAAATAAAACTTGAAAAGTTAATCCCTGATAGCCGATTGGCGAGTTTAGTTGAAGGAAATGCAGGCTCACTATCTGAGTATAGAAACTTACTAAAGGTTAATCTTAGGAAACAAACAAAAACCCCTAAGGTAGAGAGGTTGGCTAACCTTTACGAGTGCCCTGTGTACCCTTTTTATTTAGAAAATTTAATAGTGCGCTATGGGTTAAAAAAGGGTACTAAAGTTTCAAATAGTCTGTATGCCAGTAAGCTGGCATTCTATATTTCAAAACAACTCGAAGATACTTTTGGAGCGCACTTAAAGGTGAACAAAGAAAACATGGCTGCGGAGGTGAAATCTATGCAAACTATCGTAAAAAATGAACGGTTGGGGTACCAGTTTTCGGTTGACTATTTCGATTTTTATTCGGTGTATGGGAAACAATATAGAATGCGCGACTACGAACTTTTCCAAATAATTAGGGAGATTACCCAAACTTTCAGGCTTGCACCAGTTGCCCATTGGGAGCGAAATAGCCAACAATACACAATACAACTTTGGGCAAACTGGACGTATTAGTGGCTTCAAAGCTTTACCACCCGTTAAAAAAACCGCTAGTACTCTACCTTATTGAAATACAAAACACTTCTTTTAAGTTTTACATCGCTGTTTTCATTATTTCTTATTTTCTGAAAGCCCCATGCCAAGAAATAGTTGTCATACCAATACTCTAGGTTATTCACATACGATTTTTTTATATCGTCGCTCTCATATTCGGTAGGAATTGCCTTAACAGCCTGCCCCTCTATAATTTCATTGTCTTTAATAGATTTCGAAAATATCTTCCCCTCAGAACTGTACAAAATTCTGGCAAGTCCATCGTGATAACCAACCCTCACCAGTTCTTTTAATTTCATTAACTTAGGAGATTCGATGGCAAAACTGCCATCGAAAGTAAGATTTCCTTGATCATTAAACCCAGCAACAATCGCATGAGTATACTTAAATCCATCAAAAATCCTCACCGTTCTTATTAAACGCCCTCCAGAAGACCCATCTCTACGCCTCTCGTATCTATAAATAGGATAGTACGACTCTGCTGTTAAAATATATTGCCCATCTTTTTCAAAAATATCATGCACTAAAAGTCTGTATTGTAAGTTTAAATCCTTCCCGTGTTCTTGCTTTTTTTCTGAGCGTTTCATCAAAGCTTCTTTCCTCCCTTTGGGTAAATAATCGAAATAATTTTGAAGCTCCGTGAAGTTGTAGAATTTCATGAAGTTTATTCCGTTCCCGTCGTGTTCTCCAATATAAATTCCATCGGCATAGCGTGAATTTCTATTGGCAAAAGTACCTATCAATAAAAGTTTACCTTCTTTATTTACCGACAGCTTACCTGTAAGTAAATTCTTTTCTTCTTTTGGGGCAATCGGAAGGTTAAAAACTTGTTCTCCGTTCTCAAGATATGATTGAACCCTCATGCTTGAATTTCCTCCTTTCCAATCGGTTGAGGTTACTTTTACAATTCTATTTAGAATATCTTTATCAAGTTTCTCAAGTTCCGTTTTTTTGCTGTAAGAGCTTTTCAAAATTTGAGGAGGTGTATTACTTCCTAATTGATAATGAAGAATTACAGGCGTACCCCGCGATGTCCCCGATATAAAAATATAGCGGTTTAAAATTACAAAATCTTGGAATGTAAGATTTCGAAGCGCATCTATATGATGATTTGTTACAGTTTGCGTTTTTGTGTTTACTTCAATTACCAGATATTCTCCCGAAAATTTGGTGAAAATCATAAATAAAGCGCCCTCTTCAGTGTCGAAATCTTGGTAAATATAATTCCCTTTAGGAGCTTCAATTTCAGTTTCCCAAACCTCTTCTAGCTTTTTATTGTAGTGAGAAAAAATCCACTTTGCGTTTGCTCCAAAAATTTTATAAGACTGATCTGAGAAGATAACAACTCCTTCTTCGGATAAAGAAACGAGTTGGTAGTTATCTGCTTTTGAGTTTAATTCAATTTCGACCCGCTGTGCTAATGTTATATTGTTAAAAAATAAAATTGTGGTTAATAGAGGTAAGTACTTTTGTAAGTGTTGTTGATGGTTCATAAAAATATCAAGTTGTTGCAAGTTTTTTAAAGCATAGGGCAAAATTAGTGCAAGCCTTCTCGTGTTTTGTTCAGTGTAATAGATGCTTCTCTGCAAATTCCTCCGACCGGGGGGGTAAACTTCCTGATTGTTACTTCTACTTCTTCTATTTCGGGGAACTGTGCAATAGTTTGCTCAATTACCAAAAGTGCAATGGTTTCTAAAAGCCGTACAGGTTCTGCTATTGCTTCTTTTACTATATTGTAGAGTTTTTCGTAATTCACTGTGCTCGAAAGCTTATCGTGTTCAGCAGCATCAATAATATTTGCAATTACTGTTATATCGGCACCATAACGGTTTCCTATCTGTCTTTCTGCTTCATAGTAACCATGGTATGCAAAAAACTCCATTCCCTTTAGTTGGATTTTAGCCATTATTCTAATAATTTAATTTTATTCAAGTCGACAAAAATAAACCGATACATAATCATCAAAAAAAGAACTGCTTACCACAGTTCTTCTATAATAATTTTCTTGAAAATATTCCTTAATTATGAGATACACCAACCTCTTCAAAAAAAGATTTTTGGGGAGATTTATTAATAGATGCCTTGGTGCTTGCCACATTTTTAGACGCTTTATCCTGAGAAGCCTTTTTTTGATGATTTAACCTATCCGCTAAAAACGAATTAAGTTCGCTAAACTCATTATGAACCGATATTTTCTTTAGGGAAGAAAGCTTGCTGAGGTGCATCATCGTTTCCTTCAAAATAGAAGTCATCTCTTTTATAAGGTGAGAAGTCTGCTGATCGATTACCTTATAGTTATCTTCCAAAACTTTCATTTCAGAACGCATTCTTATTAATTTTTGCTGATATTTTTCATCGGCATTTTTCAGAATATCCCTTGAGCGTTGCTCTGCCTGTTTCAGCATTGTATTTGCCTTAATTTGCCCTCGGGCAATTCTTAGCTTCGCCTCTTCTTTCGACTGATCAACAATCCTTTTGTTTGCTTCGTACTGGTCTTGTAAAGACGATAACAAAGAATTTTCAATGTTGCGTAGTTGGCCAATTTCTGTTTCTGCTTTTTCTAATCGCTCTTTAAGGTAGGTGTTCTCTTCAGATATTTTTTCCCATTCAGCAGAAAGTTTTTCCAAATAAGCATTTACTTCTTTTTTCTTGTAGCCTCCAATGGCGGTTGAGTGAAACTGCGCCTTCTTGAGAGATCGTGCGAACTCGGTAGGTTTCATAGTTAATTTGGTTTAATAAAAAAGTGTGATAATCAATACCAATCGTGAAATACTTCTATTATTTCTTGTGAAAATACAAAAATAGAGCCGTTAATATAAAATAATCGTGAAACTTTGTTGCTAGTTTTTAATGGTAGGAAATTCAAATTCTAGTTCCCATTTAGAAATTGTTCGATCATCGCTACACGAAAAAAGTTGGGTGTCGCCATCCCAAAAAAGCCTATTTACCGATGTGCCATGGCCTGCATGCCTCGCTTTATCAATCACCTTAACTAGCCTGAACGTTTTATATTCCCATACTTTAATAGATTTATCTTTGCTACAGGTTGCAAAAAAATCGCCACTGGCATTAAAAGCAATATGGTTAATCGTGTACATGTGTGCTACAATTGCAGTAAATAATTTGTGTTGCTCGTGGGCTTCCCAAATTTTGAGATGGGCATCGCGGCTTCCACTTAATAAGTAGGTATAGTCTGGCGAATAGCACAATGTGAAAACAGAGTTTTTGTGGCTTTCCCACTCCGCAACTAACTGATAGTTTTCGGTATTAAAAACCCTGATAAAATTATCGCTATAGCCTACCGCAATTTCTTTTAGTTGAGGGTTAATGGCAATGCATCTGGCGTATGTTGTACTTTGTTTTACACGGGCTAAAGTGGTAAAACCTGCCAAATCCATCACTACTAGCGTTCCATCACCGGTAGCTATAAACAGTTTTCCATCAAAATACTTAATATCAAAAATAGCCGCTTCAGAAATTTTTGCCGACTTAACTATTCGCTGTTGTGAAAGATTAATTAAATGTACTCCCTCAAAATTTTGCCCAATCACAATCAACTCAGATTCGGGAATAGAACAAATTGCATACGTTGTGCTTTCTACCCTAGCAAGTACCTTCCCTACTTCTGAATTATCGGTATCCCAACCCACTATAAGCCCATCGGAACCGCTACTATAAAATTTTTTTCTGTTTAAATCGGGACTAAGTGCGTAAACACAATCTTTGTGTCCTGTAAAAACAGCCTCTTTCTTTACACTAATTTTTATTCTATTTTCAGCCATGAAAAGTAATTTAGTTTATCTAAACTTAAGATTTTAAAATATGCCTATTTGGTTAACACAACAAATTGAACCTGGTTTACATTTTGGCATTTGGGAAATTGAAGAAACAGAAGCCCTTTTATTTGGTTTAATAGAAAATTTTTACACACTCGATGATCTTAAACACATTCATAACCGGCAAAAACGTTTACAGTGGCTTGCCGCTAGGGTTTTAGTGCAACAATTATGTAATCAATTACAAATTGATTTTTATGGCACTTATAAAGATGAATTCAATAAAGTTTTTTTAAAAAATTCCCCTTTTGAGATTTCTATTTCTCATACCAACAGATATGCCGCTGTTGCCATACAAAAAACAAAAAATGTGGGGATAGATTTAGAGGAAATATCGGATAAACCTGCCCGAATTGCACCGCGTTTTATGAGCCCTCAAGAACTAGATAACTGCGATAAAACCAATGAAAATTACACCTTTTATTGGGCAGCAAAAGAGGCTGTATATAAATGTTATGGCAAGAAAAATATTACTTTTAATACACAAATTGAAATTAGTAATCTTACAAATGCTCTCCTCCACTTAAAAGGGTTTACACATGAAATTTCGCTGTATGCCAAAAAAATTGAATCTCTGCAATTAGTCGTTGCCTTTTTGCCAGATGCCACTATAAGTTGATATTTGAAATAGATTCCGTTCCCATAAAACTACAAGTGTATTTATACAATGTGCTCATTTATAATAAGTTAACATTAGCAGCAAAGTATTTGATAATATTTGTGAAAAATATTAAATATTATCAAATGAAAAGATTCACTATCTTATCCTGTAAATCTACTTTAATTACTGAAAGTCATATTAAAAACTTGATATTTTTAGCGAATATCGATGGCTTTTTCCACGAAAAAGAAAAGCAATATTTAAATGATTTAGCCTCACAGTATGGAGTAAAAAACGCTAAACTTGAAAAAATACAAGCCGATAAAAAGTATGTAGAATTTAAGGTCCCAAAATCTGAAAAACAGAAGCTCCAACATTTGTACGAGCTTACTAAAATGATGCTAGCCGATGGTAAAATCCATCCTAAAGAAGCGGAGTTGTGTTACCTATATGCTTGCGACTATGGCTTTCAGCCCGAGAGTATAAACGACATGCTCACTCAACTCATACAAAGTGCGGAAAAAGGATATAGTACCGAGGAAGCAATCGCTCAGCAAATTGGTGCATTTTAGTATTAGCAGACTCCCGATAAGAATGGGGAGAACTAACCCAAAAACGCCCCCTAAAAAACTGGCGGCACTGTATTTAAAGGAGCTTGAACGGTAAAACCAATAACATTTCATAACAGATTGCAAGCGTAATGCGAAGCGTCCGATGATGCCACTTCGGGAAGTACAGTGCCTTTCCTTAGAATTATTTTCCATGTAAAAAGGATTCTTTGTAGAAACCCGAACTACTTTCCCCTTTTCTTTCAGTTGTTCGAGCGCTGTTTTTTGCTTTTCTAAATTAATTTCTGATAAGGCTTCCTAAAGACCTAATTGTATGAAAAACAGAATGCAATTCACCATTAACAACTTTCATCTTTTGTAAATCCCTTTTAAAATCAGGATGAAATGTTACACTCCTGAAATCATATACTTGTAGGGAAACTAGTTGTTTTGCAACGCTACCTTCCCAAACTTTGGCAGTTAAAAATCCCAATAGAAATAGAAATACTGTTTGTAGCCCTGCAAGAAACCAAGGATAAAATAAAAATGTATTATTTCGATACACAGGCTTCTCCCCTTATTTCAAAGATTTAAGTAGTTGCTAAAAAAGCAAGTTCAATGAAAATAAAACCTTATAGGATGGTGCTGCTAATAAGTAGAAACAAAAAAACCGCTCTATTGGGAGCGGTTTTTTTTGTGTTGATCCACAAGGACTCGAACCTTGACAGGCAGTACCAAAAACTGCAGTGCTACCATTACACCATGGATCATTGCGTTATTGCGGGTACAAAAGTAAAACTAGATTTTGTTTTTACAAATAATTATCTGACTTTTTTTCTAATAATTTTATTCACCTCATTAATGAATCGAATCACAGGTTGAGTCTTGTCATCCAAGAAGATGGAGAAGCTACTCCCAGACATTTGCATAAGTAACTGATAACTACCTCTATACCCATAAACCATTAATAAAATACCTATAAAAAGTATGGCTAAACCGGTCCATAATGGTAAAAATC
The DNA here is from genome assembly GCA_964521225.1 of uncultured Roseobacteraceae bacterium. GTDB lineage: Bacteria > Bacteroidota > Bacteroidia > Cytophagales > Flammeovirgaceae > CAYUJH01. The sequence continues at coordinate 4,130 of CAZFQW010000004.1, read as the reverse complement.
TACTAACTAATGCCACAAAAGAAAGTGGTGCAGAAATTCCTCCGATTACCAACGGAAGCATTAATCGCTTAAAGGTAATATCAATAGATATCAAAGATTTTAAATCCCAATACTTATTGTAATTCTTGTGCTTTACGTAAACTCTTCGGTTGGTAAGTTTTAGCCGATGCCCGCTTTCTAAATAGCATTCCGTAATTATATTTTCTTCTACCTTTACCCAATCGTATTCCCATGAATAATGATAGAAATAATGAGGCGTTTCATCTTCCCGAATATTCACAGTAAACTCATATTTCTGGGGTTCCTTGTTGGTTCTTAGTTGGTAATGGTATTTCAAAAGAGTTAATGTTATTTAGTACCTGGCGATGAGCCTCAAGTTAAAAAACCTTTGGGAAAGACTGTTGGGCACTGCGTACTGATTGTCGTTAAAATCTTCGAGCCAATTGAATGAAATATTATTATTAACTCCAAAAAGATTGAGTATTTCTAACCCGAACCAAAAAGATTTAATTACAGACTTTTCATTTTCAAACGCTATTACCTTAGAGAAACCAACATCGGCCCGGTTATATTTTGTTCCTGCTCCGAGGGCGTTCCTGAATTGCAAGCTATTGGGAGGCCCGTAAGGCAGGCCCGTTCCGTACAAATACCGGATGTGCATTCTTATACTAGGGTTATTGGGCAAGTGGTCACGAAAGAACAAGGCAAAGGTAAGCCGCTGGTCGCTAGGTCTTCGGATATACCCTCGCCCATCGTTCTCTTTATCTTCTTTTACCTCCATGATGCTGAGGTTAAACCAAGATTCGGTGTTGGGAATAAACTCACCACTTAATCTGAAATCAATTCCGGTAGCATAGGCTCTCGTATCGTTGTCGGCGTAGTAGCGCAAACGGATGTTATCTACATCGTAGGCAACTACGTTCCACATTTGCTTGTGGTATATTTCGGTGATGAATTTAAAGGGTCTGTTCCACTGGGTAAAGTTCCAGTCCATCCCAACGATGGCATGCATTGAAGACTGCCCTTTTAAATCTTGGTTCAGTACGCCTTCAAAATCTCTTAATTCTCTATAAAAAGGGGCTTGTTGATACGAGCCTAGTGCCGCAGTAAAAATAATATCTCGCTGCCATTTGGGAGCAATAGAATATTGTGAGCGTGGGCTGATGAGCCATTGCTGATTTACCGTCCAGTAGTTGGCTCTTACCCCATAAGTGAAAGAATGTACTTCATTGGGCGCAACGGTTTGCTGTAAATAACCTGAAAGCCTTTCCCCTTGTAACTTCAAATCTGTTTGCAACAACGACTGAACGCTCACAAAATCAGCGGAATCGGTGAATGAGTATTCATTTAATTGGTCATCAATATTCTCGGTGCTTACCCTAAAACCAAATTCTACCTTTGTTTTATCGCTAACATTCCAAACATTTCTATTTTCGACAGCAAAAATTTGAGCGGCTAAGAAATTGCGGGCATAATCAAAGTTGGTGCCCAAACCTATGATAGTGGCGCAGTCGTTAAAATTATTGCTTCCCAAATTATTGTCTACATCGCAGAGTAGGTAACCTCCTTCAAGGTTTACAAACTCTCTTTCCCTTGTAATTAACGCAGAGGTTATGAACTGAGATTCAAATCTTTTATTGAATTGATGAGCCAGTTTTAACCCGCCTTGCCATGTGCTGTATTGTAGCGATTCGTTTCCTTCAAAAGCGGTTCTTAGCCTGAATACCTGTTGGAAAGTTCCGAAGCGAGTAACCTGCTCTTCTGGCTCGACTTGGTAAAAATTAGAAGCATAATTGAGTAGGAAACCGACTTTTGTTTTTTCCTGATTATTTTTGTTCGGTCGCCATTCAAGATAGGTTTGGAAATCTCCAAATCGGGGCAAATACTGCCCTTGAACATCCAAGGTATTCAGAAGGTATTGAGCCGATTTATAACGAAATCCACTTATAAAACTTAAGGATTTATCGGGTGTACTACCTTCAATATGGGCACTTCCCCCTAGTAAGCCTGCAATAAGTGATGCATGAGTTTCTTGTGGGGCTTTGTACTGAATGTTTAAGACCGAAGACAGTTTATCGCCGTATTTAGGCTGCCATCCTCCCGAAGAAAAATCTACTTTTGCCACCATTTCAGGATTCACAAAACTTAGCCCTTCTTGCTGCCCTGAGCGTACTAAAAAAGGACGATATATGAGAATATCGTTTACATAAACGAGGTTTTCATCAAAATTACCCCCTCTTACCGAGTAGCTCGAAGATAGCTCGTTGTTGCTCATAATGCCCAATCCTCCTCCTGAAACCAAGGATTGGTTAAAATCAAGAAAAGGAGTAGGAATTTCTTTTAAGGTTGCAGGACTTACCTGTATCGTACTTGCCTGTTCACGAATTTCTATATCTTCTTTACTTTGGATGGTAACACCTTCTAAATATCTAGTTTTGGGGGATAATTTTACAGTAACTGATATTTTGGGTCGGTTTAAATTTACTTCAACTACTTTATTATTGAAGGCTGAATGAGAAAAGTAGAGTTGGTAAGTTCCGTAAGGCAGTGTCAATTCAAACTTGCCGTTTTCGTTGGAAGTAACGCCTGTGGTGCTATTGGGTAAGACTACGATATTTACCAAAGGGATAGGCTCGTTTGCTGCGCTGGTTATCGTTCCCTCTACAACTCCTCTGTTTTGAGCATAATTAGTAGTAGCCCCTAAAAGCAGAACACTTAATAAAATGAATAGTTTTTTCAACATAAGAATGTTATTAATCTTCGGTGGTATCGAACCCCAGCTTATGGCTGATGTGGTAATCGTTCCGATGCGGTGCATTTAATGAAACTAGCTCTGCAATAAAACCCGCTAAAAATAACTGCGTTCCAATGACCAACGCTACCAATGCTAAAAAGAACAAAGGTTGGTCTACTATATCTCTCCAAGGAAGATTATTAATGATTTTATACTGTTTTTCGAGCAAAAGCCAAATGGTTATACCAAACCCAATTATAAATGAGAGCGTACCCATCAGGCCGAAAAAATGCATGGGTTTTTTGCGAAAACGGGTAACAAAGGTAATGGTGAGCAAACCGTTAACAAAGCGCTCTAGCCCAAACTTAGTTTTGCCATATTTTCTTGCTCGGTGCTCTACTACTTTTTCGCCAATTTTTAAAAACCCTTCCCATTTGGCTATTACGGGAATGTACCGATGCATTTCGCCATAAACTTCAATTGTTTTTACTACTGCACTTTTGTAGGCTTTTAGCCCACAGTTAAAATCGTGCAGTTGAATGCCCGAAACTAGGCGAGTTACTCCGTTGAACAACTTGGTTGGAATTGTTTTAGAAATGGGGTCGTATCGCTTTTGTTTCCAACCAGAAACGAGATCGAATTGATTTTTGGCAATTAAGCGGTATAAATCGGGGATTTCGTTGGGGCTGTCTTGTAAATCGGCATCCATGGTAATTACCACTTCTCCTTTTGAAGCTTGAAAACCTGTTTGCAAAGCGGCTGACTTTCCGTAGTTTCTTAAAAAGCTAATTCCTTTTATATGTTCATCTTTTTTGTTGAGTTCTTGGATAACCTCCCACGATTTATCTGTACTTCCGTCGTTTATTAAAAGAATTTCATAGGTAAAGTTGTTTTCTTTCATCACTTTTTCAATCCATTGGGTGAGTTCGGGAAGCGATTCTTCTTCGTTAAAAAGAGGGATTACAACGGAAATATCAATCTTATTCATGGCTAATAATTCGCATTTTATTTATTGAATGCCAGCAGCGAAATTAAAAGAAAAACCCATCAGTTTTTGTAAATCTGATGGGTTCTTTAGTTTCTTGTAGGAAACTATATGGTATCTCTTACTTTATTAGTATTCGGGTGCGTTTTTCTTCATAATAGCAGCTATAATTAAAGAAAGAATTAGCCCAAATAAAGTACCCAAAAACACCGCCATTAAAAACATCCACTGTGGTTGCATCATCGTTTCGGTAACCCCCATTGCCATATCAATAGCTTCTTCGGTCATTTGTGGGTTGCTCTCTAATTGCTCTCTTGATTTAGCTAACTGATTCTGCAATGGAGAGTCGTCTATAAAACCAAAATAAAGAGCTGTAACCGCTCCACTCAAAAGGCTCGAAATAAAAGAAAG
>CAZFQW010000003.1:1573-26189 GCA_964521225.1 uncultured Roseobacteraceae bacterium | reverse complement strand
GAAGAAGCTCCACAAGAGTTTTTTGCGAGTCAAATTTATATACTTGATTTGAAAGAACATATCTTGTTTGATCGTAAGCGTTCAAGAATGTATCATGATATTCAAGCATTAACTGTTGTAATACCTGGTAATCAATATCCAACAGGGTTAGATAAGCCTTTAGCTACGTTCTCTTATAAAGAGCTAGTCGAAAATGTTTTTGTTGATAATCCTTATGCGATTTGGTTTAATCCTGATAATACTGCCCAACACAGGAATTTGGCAGATGCATTTGATTTAAGGTTATTCACAGGAAAGCTGGTTAGGTATTCCAATCCTAAGGGGGAGATGATTGAAGATACATATAGTGGAAATCAAAAGTTGGGCTTGGCTAAATCTCAAGAATATGAGTTTTATCTTCTTGAGTATGAATCTAATCTTTGGTCTAACTGATAAACATTTAACTTTGTACAGGGGGATAATCATTTGATTATCCCTTTTTTGTTTTTTTATATTTACTTATTCTTCTTCAATATTATGCGTTTTATAATATTAACTTTATTGTTGTTACTTTCTACAGTTCAGAGCGTAATAGCTCAAAGCCCATTTATTATAGAGTCTGAAAAGGTTTCTTACGATTCAATGCAAAATGATTCAACTTATCTTTCATTTAATAAAGGCATAGAAGAGTTAGTACAAGATGATTTTTCGAGGGAAGTATTATATAGTGTACAATATTACAAGAAAGTTAGTGGTTCTCGTGGCTTTGAAGATCTTAGAATAATTAAACTGACCGCTGATGAGAAAGTACAGCTTATTATGAAAAAAAGATACGGGAATAATAATCCTAAGGTATATACTTTTGATGCTACACAGTTCTATTCAAATCTTTTATCAAAATTAGCAGCCATAAATTCAAATCACTTTAAGCAAAATTTCCCCAAAGATTTTATTAATAAGAGCACTAGAAATGTAATACTTTGGAAAGTAAGTAAGGAAAACAAAGTGATTGCTAGCATTTTTACTGTAGACATTCCTTCAATTGCCTTTAAAGATAATGATAGTAATTTCCCACCATCCGTATGGAATACACTTGTTGATTTGGATGTTAACAAACTGAACTCAACACCTGAGAAAGATAGAAAATTGCGGAAAAATAAAGGCAAATTGGATAGGTAGTTTTTAAATATCCTAATTAGTTTTACTCACACTATAATGTTACCGTTAATCTAAATTTTCTACCTTTAGAATGCTAAAAACACTAAGCTTGTATTACACAAATTGAAATAAAATTATGAGCAAAACAAAGTTTTTAATACTTACAGCTATTTTACTAGTAGAATCTTTTTACTTAAATGCGCAAAACACCCAAATGAAGCTTGAGGAATGCATACAATATGCATTAGAAAATAATCTTCAAGTGAGACAACAAGACTTATCGGTTCAGTTAAGCGAAGAAAGACTCGTGCAATCCAAACATAACCGCTACCCAAATTTAAACGCATTTGTTGGTCATAACTATAATTGGGGGCGCTCATTTGATGTATTTACTAATGCACCAGTTACGCAGAGAGTACAATCTAATAATTTTAGTTTGAACTCTTCGGTCACTATTTTTAATGGTTTTAGTATTAGCAACACTATAAAAAGAAATGCTCTCGATGTAGAGTCCGGTAAATTTGATTTAGAAAAGCAAAAAAATGATTTAATTTTAAATGTAGTAACGGCTTATTTGAATGTGCTTTTTAATAAAGAAAACCTTGATAATGCTAGAAGGCAACTACAAAACTCTGCTTCACAGATAGAAAGAACTGAAAAATTGGTGAATGCAGGCGTTTTACCAGAAACTACTTTATTTGATTTAAAATCGCAGAATGCGAATGATAGAGTGCTAGTAATTCAAAGTGAAAATAATTTACAGCTTTCGAAGTTAACGTTGAAGCAATTGTTACAAATGGATAATGCTTCTGCTCAAGATTTTGATATTGTGGTACCAACATTTTCCGAACCTTCGTTACAAACTATATCTGAATCTGTAAATACAATTTTTGATTCATCAGAAGGAACACTACCTGAAGTGAGAAGTGCTGATATTGCCCTAAAAAGTGCTGAACTAGGGGTGAAAATAGCTCAAGCTAATTATTATCCAACTCTTTCTCTAAATGGAAGTATTAGTACTTTTTACTCAAGTGCTCAAAAAACACAAATAGTTGGTCAGAGAGAAACAGGGGAAATAGAGACACTGCCTATCGGTTACTTAGTTAACCCTTTTAATAGCCAACAATTTCCTGATTTGCCTAATCTTCCAGGGCAGCTTCCTGTCTTTGCAGATTTTCCTTCTACAGAGCTTATTACAACTGACTTTACTTTTTCAAATCAATTAGAAGAGAGTTTAAGAAGAAATATTGGGTTGAGCCTTTCAATACCGATATATAACAGGAATCAAGTAAAATCTTCCGTGGCAAATGCGCAAATTCAAAGAGAACAAGCAAGAGTTAACTCACTCATCGTTAGAAATCAACTGCGACAAACAGTAGAAACTTCGTATTATGATGTTTTAGCTGCGATTAATACCTACGATGCTAATAGAACAAGAGTGAGTTCATTGCAAGAAACCTTTAGGGTTACCGAACAGCAATATGAAGCAGGAAGCGTTAATGTTACTGACTACCAAGTGGCAAGAAATAACTTGGCAAATGCACAAGCAGATTTAATTCGGGCTAAGTACGACCTTATTTTTAAAAGAAAAATATTAGACTTTTATTTAGGAAAAGAATTGAAACTATAATTCTTGAATCTAAGAATTGTTGCCATAAAGGGGCTTACATGCTCAGAAACTGTAAGCCTTTTCTATTTCCACTAAAAATTTGAAAGATTCTTCAAATTTAGATAGAGGTACCGGAGGGGCATCAAAAATATCATGATAGTGAGACCAATCGCCTCTTAAATAAAAGAAGAAAGATTTTACCCCTTTTGTATAGAAGAAGTAATGATCTGAGTTGGCAGCAGCACCTCTTGCAGTAATATCTACTAAATATTCATTTTGCTGGTTAGCCTTTTTCATTAAATTAAAATCTTCAGTGAATTCACTTCCATTGACTACCGTAATTCCTTCTTCGCCCGTAGCAAATAAATCTAAGTTGAATAAAACTTTTATAGTATTTAAGGGGAATAAAGAATTTTTAGTAAAATATTGAGAACCAATAAGTCCAGCTTCCTCTGCGCCAAAGGCTATGAAAGTAATATTATACTTAGAAGGGTTTTGTTGGTACCAATGAGCTAGCTCCATTAGCATTGCAACACCACTAGCATTATCGTTTGCTCCAGGGAAATAGACTTTATCTCCAATACCACCTAAATGGTCGTAATGCGCAGTAAAAACAATCGAAGAGTCTGTCTTAGAAGTACCACGAACATATCCAATTATATTATAAGCTTGGTACTGCTGCTCAAGTCTTGTTTTTATAGAAAAAGACACTTTTTTAATATCTGAATCTTCCAAAAATGAGTTATTCACAATAAAGCTTGGAATTGGATACTGCTGAGTAGCAACACTGTGAGTAAGTTTTTCAGTAGTAAAGATGATTCCTCTTGCCGCAAATAGGTTTTGAACTGCATTCACTGAAATTTTATTAAATAATGCTTCTTGAGTTTTATCTAATACCACCACTAAATTACGAGTATCGATTGCTTTTAAAGCTGAATCTAACTGAAGTGTATTTAGCTTGCTCTTTAGGTTTATATTAAAGATTTTACCATTAAACTGACCACTTGACGATAGGGGATGGGGAAGATAATCGACACCGAGAGTAAGTTTTTTTTTACCAATTTTTAGCTGACATTTTTCTGGGAATGTATTGATATCAAGCCTAAAACCCTGTTTATAAGTTGATTGATAGCTATCGAGGTTGATACTCTGAAATTTCTCTGCAATATACTTCGCTGCTTTTGTTGCTCCATGATGAGTATAACCTCTACCAAACATAACCGAACTGCATAGTGTGTCAATAGTAGCTTTCACACGTTGCATATCTTGTGAAAAAATTGGTAGACTGATAATGCATAAAAACAGTAAAAATGAAATCTTTTTCATAAGCGATTAAATAAAAAAGCATCAGTACTTAATAGAAAATACTGATACTTTTACGAGGATATTCTCCAATTTAGCTATTAAGAGCAGCAACTCCAGGTAGCTCTTTACCCTCCATATATTCGAGTAATGCACCACCACCGGTAGATACATAAGAAACGTCGTCTCCGAAGCCAAGTGAATTCACTGCAGCGGCAGAATCGCCACCTCCAATTAAAGAGAAAGCACCATTTTTAGTAGCAGCTACCACTGCTTTAGCAACATTAATAGTACCATTTGCAAAAGAAGGCATTTCGAAAACACCCATCGGGCCATTCCACAAAATAGTTTTTGAAGTTTTGATGATATGCTCAAAATCGTGGCTTGCACTTGGTCCTATGTCTAAGCCCATAAAATCATCAGGAATCAGTTTATTATCTACTGCAATTTTTTCTGCATCGTTATTAAACTCTTTTGCTGCAATAGAGTCAGAAGGAAGAAGTAAGTTAACGCCATTCTTTTCGGCTTTAATAATGAGTTTTCGAGCTAATTCAAGCTTGTCTTCTTCCACTAACGATTTACCTACTTCGCCGCCTTGTGCTTTAAAAAATGTATACGCCATAGCACCACCAATAAGTAGGTTGTCTACGAGATCTAACATTTTTTCAATGATTAAAATCTTATCGGAAATTTTTGCCCCACCCATAATGGCAGTAAATGGTTTTTCTGCATTTTCTAAAACCTTCTTCGCATTATCAAGCTCTGCTTGCATCACATAACCTGCCGTTTTTTCGCTAAAAAACTTAGCAACTACGGTAGTAGAAGCGTGCGCCCGGTGTGCTGTGCCAAAAGCATCGTTTACGTAGATGTTACCGTGTTTTGAAAGTTTTTCGGCAAAGGCTTCATCGCCTTTAGTTTCTTCTTTGTAGAATCTCACATTATCAAGCATTAAAACTTCACCTGCTTTTAAACTAGATGACATTTGGAATGCCTCTTCGCCAATACAATCGCCTCCAAATTTTACACTTGTTCCTAGCTTTTCAGATAAATGATTAATAATATGCTTTAATGAAAATTTTTCTTCGGGGCCGTCTTTAGGCCTTCCCAAATGCGACATCAATACTGCGGAACCACCATCACTCAAGATTTTTTTAAGTGTAGGAATTGCCGCTCTAATTCTAGTATCATCTGTAATTTCTGAGTTTTCATTTAAAGGCACATTGAAATCGACTCTTACCAGTGCGCGTTTTCCCGAAAACTGAACATCATCAAGTTTTTTCATTAGGTTAATCTTGTTTTGCGAAAAATAAAAAAGCTACCATACGGCAGCTTTCTAAAGTAAATGTATTTAAAATTTTTATAAAAAGGTGTCATAAGGATACCAACCGCAAGGTTTTCTAACGATATGCTTTAGAATTTCACTTTAAAAGAAGCACATGGCTCTTTATAAATATCTTTTACGATAATATAAACTGCTTCAGGTCTTTCAGAAGCAAGTCCTAAACCTCTTATAGGCTTATTGTCCTTATCAACTTCCCAAACATTACCGTTCGCTTCCCACAAATAGGGCTTTTGGTTTAACAGAATCACCTGTTTGTTATCCATGACGGTAAAGCTAAAAGTAAGGTTTTCAGTAGAGTAACCTTTTCCTTGTGGAATAGTGGTTTTTGCAACGAAATTGGCTGTGCTAGCAAATAACTCGCAAAGGCAAGGACCTTTAAATTTCTCATCTTCGAAAACAACTACTGTATAGTGTACGATTAACCAACTGTCTTTTACCTTTCTAAAAACAAGGGTTACAGTTTCTTGGCCTTTTACCCAAATTTCACCGTCCCTTATGTTTTCGTAATCAACATTGTAAGAAACATAACCGGTTTTGCCTTTAGAGTAACTCTCAGTGATTTTAGTAATTGCATAATTAATTTTCATCCCCGGAGTAGCAATAATCTGATCTAGGTATTTGTCAAACCCATCATAATCACTTCTCAAATAGCTCATTTTATCTCTAATCGAAGTTCTTAAGATTACAGAGGTCAACTTAGGGTCTAAAAATTTCAGTACAGAAGCTTTGTCTTTGGTAGTATTTACTTTGTCATATGCTTTCGCATAATTGCGTGTTAACTTCTCTAAAACTGCTGATTCGTCCTTATCTTGGGCGAAGGCAGCACTTACAACAAACGAAAGGATAACTAGTAGTAAACGAGTTTTTAAATTCATAACTAGGAGTATTGTAGTTGATAAACAGACAAATCTAAACAATCAAATAGTATTAATATAAAATTGTAAGAGTATCACTAAATTTATTATTAAACTTTAAAGATACAACATATTCAAAAATTAGACCTTAGCGTATTTTTTAGGATTTCTCAACACTCACTTTTAACTACAGAGAGCTACGCCTGTTCTATTTACCAAATCGCTGTATTACCCAAATAAGCAAAAATGTAAGGGGTACTAAAAACGGAAGGCTCTCCAGGTAAGGCATAAAATATATGTTTGCTTTAAAGTCTAAACGACTGAAGTTGTCGTAAGACCACCAACTGCCAACCTGCTCTGTACCAATGTACCACACGGGGATGAACAGGAGCAGGGCTAACCACCAAAAAATCCGTGTTGTTTTTTTCTTGTAGTGGATAATTTTATGCTGATTGTTTAAAAACAGATTGGTAAAGGTGAGGCCTAAAAGTACCGCTATAAAACCAAGGAAGTTAAATATCCATTGGAAATTCATTTGCCAGTGCTCCCAAAACCATTTAGTAATGCTGTAAATATCAGGGTGAAATTCTACCGCCATTTTACTCAGTACCAAATGGAAAAAGGAAATTACCCCAATGTATAAAAGTGTTGTATTTAAGAAAGGGATTTTATGAGTTTCAATTCTTTTAAAACTTCTACCGATGCGCTGTATCAGCCTGTAATTAACAGCTACAGACTTGTACCAAAAACTATTTTCTTTTTCAAAAAATGGGAGAGCGTGAATTTGATTCAGCTCCCTTTCTTTTACCTGTTGCTGCCATAGCTCGAAATACTGATTACGGTTGCCACTGCTTACCCATAAAAAGCGGGCATGTAAGCTCACCGCATAGGAGAAACCTTGTTCAATAGCTTCTTTAAAGGCATTTTTGGAAATAGCCCACTTTTTACATTCTACCACTATGAAAGGCACTTTCAACGCACTGTCTTTATAAACTATGATATCGGCTTCCTTGGTGGCAGAACCCATTTTCACGGTTTCGCAAACACGAACGAGTTCGGGCGGGTAGTGGTAATGGAATATAAGTTGAAGGTAGGTGTTGAGTTGTACTTCTTCTTCGGGATTTTTGAGGCTGCGCGTTTTTTGGCAAAAAAGATAGGTTACAGAATTTGATTTTTGGTCGATAAAAATGATTCGCTCACGGATTCCTTTCTCTTGCAAGTTCATAGGTTTAACTGTCAGTCACTCTCTAAATAATTTGAAAGATACTGACTTTTTACCGATTCTAAAGAATATCCTGCCGATGAATGTACACTCATTAAAACAAAAAATTGAAAATATCGAAGCGCTCATTCAGTAGTTCATAACTAATGTTGTACTTATCCATATTGCGCATCAATCGCTCAAAATCTTTAGGATGTTTCAGTTCTACCCCAACCAAAGCGGGCCCTCTTTCTCGGTTTACCTTTTTGGTATATTCAAAGTGGGTAATATCGTCGTTAGTGCCGAGTACCTTCGACACAAATTCTCTTAAAGCCCCAGCACGTTGCGGGAAACGAACAATAAAATAGTGCTTTAAGCCCTCGTAAAGCAGCGAACGCTCCTTAATTTCTTCCATGCGGGTAATATCGTTATTGCTCCCACTAACAATACATACCACGTTTTTACCCTTAATTTCCTCCTTATAAAAATCGAGTGCAGCTATGGAAAGCGCACCGGCAGGCTCTACTACAATTGCCTCTTCGTTATAAAGCTTTAAGATAGTAGAACATACCTTCCCCTCGGGGACTAGCACCACATCTTCTACTATCTGTTTTACAATATCAAAATTGCTTTGCCCAACACGCTTTACGGCTGCGCCATCTACAAACTTATCAATTGACTCTAGGGTAACCACCTCGCCAATTTCCAAGGCATTTTTCATGGCAGGCGCACCTTCAGGTTCAACGCCTATAATTTTCGTATTGGGGCTAATTTGTTTGATATAACTGCCCACTCCGGCAATAAGTCCGCCACCACCAATTGGAGCAAAAAGATAGTCGATATCTACATCGGCATCTTCCATAATTTCAATGCCCACAGTGCCCTGTCCTTCAATAATTTTATGGTGATCGAATGGAGGGATGATTACCTTCCCAAACTCTTCGGAATGTTTCAGTGCTTCGGCATAAGAATCATCGAAGGTATCGCCTGTGAGCACAATTTCGATGTTCTCTTTTCCAAACATTTTCACCTGCGTTACCTTTTGCGAAGGCGTTGGGTTGGGCATAAAAATCACTCCTTTTAATCCTAACTTTCTGCAAGCATAAGCCACTCCTTGTGCGTGGTTACCTGCACTTGCGCACACTACTCCTTTGGCGAGTTCTTTTTTGGAAAGAGAGCTAATCATGTTGTAAGCCCCTCTAATTTTATACGAGCGGACTATTTGTAGGTCTTCTCTCTTTAGATAAATACCTGCCTGATACCTATCGGAAAGGTTGAGATTATGCATTAAAGGCGTGTGCGCAGCAATCCCTTTAAGGCGCAGGTGTGCTTTTACGATAGATTCTACCGAAGGAAGTTTTTTTTCTGAAAGGGCAACAGGAGTAGTCATAGAGTAAAATAACAAATTGTGGAAGATTAAAAGAGAGGCTCGGGTGTTAATTCCGAGCCTTTTTTAGAGTGCTTAATTATTCTCTGGTCTGAGTTTGCGAACCGCAGCACCTGCTTGCCACATTTCCGAATCGTGTAATTCTTTTAATTCTACCTCTAGTTTTTCTCGGTAATCGGCTTGGCTGTTCGAGTCAATAGAAAGTTGCGCTTCATTGCCTGTTGCCACGCTTTCGTAAAGCTCTTCAAATACAGGCGAAACCGCATCACGGAATTTCTTCCACCAATCTAAAGCACCTCTTTGTGCTGTCGTAGAGCAGTTGGCATACATCCAATCCATCCCATTTTCGGCAACCAATGGCATTAAACTTTGTGTAAGTTCTTCCACGGTTTCGTTGAAAGCCTCCGAAGGGGAATGTCCTTTTTTGCGCAGTACATCGTACTGAGCAGCAAAAATGCCTTGGATTGCCCCCATCAAAGTGCCTCGTTCCCCGGTTAAATCGCTATATACTTCTCTTTTGAAATCGGTTTCAAACAAATACCCCGAACCTACCGCAATGCCTAGGGCAATGGCTCTGTCTCTTGCTTTGCCCGTAGCATCTTGGAACACCCCAAAGCTAGAGTTCAGCCCTCTGCCTTCTAAGAACATTCTTCGCAAGCTAGTCCCCGAACCTTTGGGTGCTACTAAAATTACATCCACATCTGTTGGCGGAACAATACCGGTTCTTTCTTTGTAAGTGATGCCAAAACCGTGGGAAAAATACAACGCCTTTCCTGCGGTGAGATGTTTTTTTACCGTTGGCCACATCGCAATTTGAGCGGCATCTGAAAGTAAATAGCAAATGATGGTTCCTTTTTCAAGGGCTTCTTCAATCGAGAAAAGATTTTTGCCTTCTACCCAACCATCGGCAACTGCTTTATCCCACGATTTTGAGGGCTTACGTTGCCCCACAATTACGTTGATTCCATTTTCTTTTTGGTTCAACGCCTGCCCTGGGCCTTGCACGCCGTAACCAATCACAGCGACGGTTTCGTCTTTTAAAAATTCTCTTGCTTTTTCTAACGGAAACTCTTCTCGTGTTACTACTACTTCTTCTGTTCCTCCAAAGTTAATTTTAGCCATAAGTACTGATTTTTAGATTAGTTTATTTTTATAGTTTATAAAACGATTCTTAATGAATTATAAATGAAAACCTAGCAAAGTAGCATCTGCTTTCATAATTTTAAGTGCAAGTTACCACGCTTTTTAAATCATTGTTACACCTCTGAACTAAACTCCAATTCGTCTTTTAAAAAGGCAGGAAGTTTAGGCATTGAACGTGCCACGGCAACCCTTCCCGAACGGACATAGCCTAATATTCCGTGTGGTTTAAGCAACTCGAACAATTCTTTAATTTCGTGCTCGTGTCCCGTTTTTTCAATTACTACAAAGCCCGGTTCAATTCCTAAAATTCTGGCATGATGGTTCCGAATGGTGCGTTCAATACTTGGGTCTTTTTCTAAGGCTTCCGTAGGAACTTTGTATAGGGCAATTTCTTGAAAAATAATTTCGTCATCAGAATAATAGTAAGCTTTAATTACATCAATCTGCTTTTCGATTTGCCCAACCAATTTCTTTATTTGTTCTTCGGTGGTAATTAGGGTAACTGTAAACCGATAAATATCTTGAAACTCAGATTCCGAAGTAGTTAAGCTTTCAATATTGATTTTCCTTCGGGTGAATATCAAAGCCAAGCGGCTTACCAAACCGGCTTTGTTCTCGGTAAAAACCGAGAGCGTATATAAATTTTCTTGTTCTTCCATTGTAAATACTATTGAATTGTAAGTTTTGAGTGTTTAGATACTTACTCCAATCGAATTTCAGAGACTGAAGCACCTGTAGCCACCATCGGGAATACATTTTCTTCTTTTTCAACCACAACTTCCATTAAGAAAGATTTCGGGCTTTTTAGCATGTATTCCATTGTTTCGGCTAATTCTTCACGAGTTTCTACTTTTTTTGCTTCTATACTGAAACTCTCAGCAAGCTTTACAAAGTCGGGGTTCGACATTTCCGTAGAAGCATATCTTTTCTCAAAAAATAATTGCTGCCATTGCCTTACCATTCCCAAGAAACTGTTATTAAGAATCATGATTTTTACAGGGATATTGTATTGCATGATTGTGCCTAGTTCTTGGAGGGTCATTTGGAAACCGCCATCACCAATAATAGCAACTACTTGCCTGCTAGGTTGAGAAAGCGCAGAACCCATAGCCGCCGGTAGGGCGAAGCCCATAGTACCCAAACCGCCAGAGGTAACATTGCTGTGAGGCTGCTCGAAGCGATAGTACCTCGAAGTTACCATTTGGTGTTGCCCTACATCGGTTACTATAATTGCCTTCCCTTTTGTTTTTTCAGAAAGCATTTTGATGACTTCCGCCATTTTGATTTTCTCTGTGCTTGGCGCAAAGTCTCTTTTAATTACTTTTTCGTACTCTTCTTTATCGCAAGCCTTAAATTCGGCGAGCCATTCGGGGTAAGTCTTTTTTTCTACCAAAGGCGTCAGTCCGAGCAATACTTCTTTTGCATCGCCCAAAACGGGTACATCGGCATATACATTTTTATGAATTTCCGCAGGGTCAATTTCAATATGAATTACCTTCGCTTGTTTGGCATATTTGGATAAGTTCCCTGTAACTCGGTCGTCGAAACGCATTCCAATGGCAATGAGCAAATCGCATTCGTTGGTTTTTACATTGGGGCCGTAGTTTCCGTGCATTCCCAAGTAACCTACATTTAAGGGGTGATCGGCAGACATTGCAGAAAGCCCCAACAGCGTACTTGCCGCCGGGATTCCTGTTTTTTCAATAAATTCGATAAATTCTTTTTCAGCGCCTGAAAGTAAAACCCCTTGCCCCACTAAAACAAAAGGTTTTTTGGCTTGGTTAATAAGGGCTGTGGCTTCTTCCAATGCCTCTAATTTTACAATGGGCTTTGGCTTGTAACTCCTTACTTTCTTACACTTCTGATATCGAAAACCTTCGAGTTTATCGAACTGTGCATTCTTAGTGATGTCAATAAGTACAGGGCCCGGGCGACCACTTTTAGCAATATAAAATGCTTTAGCAATTGCCTCAGGAATTTCTTCTGCCGCGGTAATTTGGTAGTTCCATTTGGTAACGGGCATTGAAATCCCAACAACGTCTGTTTCCTGAAAAGCATCGGTACCTAGTAAGTTGAGCGCAACTTGTCCGGTGATACAAACCATAGGGGTGGAATCAATCATGGCATCGGCAATACCGGTAATTAGATTGGTAGCACCAGGACCAGAAGTTGCAATGCACACGCCTACTTTTTCAGAGACACGTGCATAGCCTTGAGCGGCATGGGAAGCACCTTGTTCGTGCCTCACTAAAATATGTTGAATTTGCTCTTTATACTGATATAATTCGTCGTAAACGGGCATAATTGCACCGCCCGGATAGCCGAAAAGTGTATCAACTCCTTCGGCAATTAAAGAAAGTACAACGGCTTCAGCACCAGATACTTCTCTGTCTAAAACCAAATCTTCTGTTTCTTTCCGAAAATGGATTTCTTGTAAGGAGGCTGTCATTTTTCTGTCTGTTTTCTTAAAAATTATCTATATAAGTTATGGGTCTTGAGTTTTTAGTATCGGGTTGAAAAAACTGGCTAAAAACGCATAACTATTTATCGGTAATGCACCCTTCGGAGGCAGAAGCTACTGAACGGGCATATTTGTATAATATCCCTTGTGTATGTTGTAATGTGGGTGCTTGCCATGCTTTTCTTCTGTTTGCAATTTCTTCTTCGGATAAATCTACATCCATTACATTATTGATAGCGTCAATGGTAATCAGATCACCATCTTTTACGAGTGCAATCAGTCCACCTGCTTGTGCTTCTGGAGTTACATGCCCTACTACAAAGCCATGCGTGCCGCCAGAGAACCTTCCATCGGTTATTAGTGCAACGGAGTTCCCCAGGCCGGCACCAATAATTGCCGAGGTGGGTTTCAACATTTCGGGCATTCCCGGTGCACCCTTGGGGCCAACGTAACGAATAACCACTACATTGCCTTCTTTTACTTTCCCATTTCTTATGCCATCAATCACAGCGAATTCGTCGTCGAATACTACGGCAGGGCCTGTAAATACCTCACCTTCTTTCCCTGTAATTTTTGCTACTCCGCCTTCTTCTGCTAAGTTTCCATATAAAATTTGGATGTGCCCTGTGGGTTTTAGCGGCTTATCTACGGGCATCATAACTTTTTGCCCTTCTTTTAGGTCGGGTAATTCTTCTAAGTTTTCAGCAATGGTTTTACCCGTAACGGTTAGGCAATCACCATGGATAAATCCTTCTTTCAGCAACAGTTTCATTACTGCGGGAACGCCACCTACTTCGTGGAGGTCTTCCATTAAATATTTTCCACTTGGTTTTAAATCTGCCAAGAAAGGCGTTTTATCGCTAATGCGTTGGAAATCGTCTAGGGTTATTTTTAAGCCAAAGGCATGTGCCATGGCAATCATGTGTAAAGTAGCATTGGTAGAACCACCTAACGCCATAATGATGGTAAGTGCATTGTCAAACGACTTTTGTGTAACAATATCACGAGGTTTAATGTCTTCTTTTAGTAAATGATAGATAGTCCTTCCAATTCGTTCGCACTCTTCCTTTTTATCGGGACTAACCGCAGGGTTTGAGGCACTGTATGGCAAACTCATTCCTAAGGCTTCAATGGCAGAAGACATTGTGTTTGCGGTGTACATCCCCCCGCAGGCACCTGCTCCGGGGCAAGAGTTTTTAATTACACCTTGGTAATCTTCATCGCTGATTTTCCCCGCAAAACGCTCCCCCAATGCTTCAAATGCCGAAACGATGTTCAACTTTTTATTTTTGTAGCAGCCCGAGGCAATTGTACCGCCATAGACCATGAGTCCAGGGCGGTTTAAGCGCCCAAGTGCCATTAAAGTACCGGGCATATTTTTGTCGCAACCTGCTACGGCAACAAGGGCATCGTACCATTGTGCGCCTGCTACGGTTTCAATAGAATCGGCAATAATATCGCGAGAGGGCAGAGAGTAGAGCATCCCCGTTGTACCGTTCGAGATGCCATCGCTTACACCAATGGTGTGGTAAATGAGGCCAATTAAATCGCTCGCTTGCACGCCTGCTTTAATATCTTTGGCAAGATCGTTAAGGTGCACATTGCAAGGATTTCCCTCATAGCCTGTACTCACAATGCCTACTTGTGGTTTCTTTAAGTCATCTTCAGTAAGGCCAATAGCATAGAGCATCGCTTGCGAAGCGGGTTGTGAAGGGTCTTGCGTAATCACCCTACTGTACTTGTTCATTATTTGCTGTTTTGTTGTTTCCATCAAGAATTAATAATTGAAGTTGGTTAGTTTATTTTAAAAAAGTAGTACATAAATTCATTCACTCCATCACTCATTAAATGATTGAGTAAGAGTTGTATTCCCCTTGTGTAACAATTTGCCGGTATTTCGTGAAAAGTGTATGCCCGAGGGTGTCTTTCCATAGCTTGTTAAACACTTGCCCGTTGAAGGAGCGAATACCTGAAATTTCGGCGGCTGTTCCAGCGAAAAAAGCGCCATCGGCTTCTGCAAATTCTTCAGGGGTAAAAAGGGCTTCTTGTACTTCTATGCCTAAATCTTCTGCCATTTCAAAAACGGTAGCGCGGGTAATGCCTGGTAAAATGCTACCACGGGGTGGGGTGTATAATATACCGTCTTTTTCAAAGAAAATATTAGCGACTGAACCACAGGCAATGCACCCATCGGTATCGGTAAGGATTGCCTCATCGTAGCCAAGTTGCTTTGCATCGGTGGTTGCCAAAACAGAAGTTACATATTGCCCTGTAATTTTCGACTCAATTTCCATTGTTTTAGGATGACGCTGATATTTTGAGAGGGTTACATCGAGTAAGTCGTTTCCTAAATATTTACCCCATTTCCAAGCGGCTAAAAATACATTTACCGCTTCGGTAGGGAGCATTAATTTCATGTTAGATCCAAAGTACACGAGCGGACGGATGTAGGCATCGGTTAATTGGTTGCGATCCAGTAGTTCGTAAGTGAAATGGGTGAGTTCTTCGGGGCTGTAAGGTAGCTCAACGTGCAAGATTTCGGCTGTTTTTGCCAAACGCTCAAAGTGTTCTTTTGCTTTAAAAATATGAGGTCCTAAAGGTGTATTGTATGCTCTTAGGCCATCAAAAATACCATTTCCGTAGTGCATAGATTGCGAATACAAATCGCCTTGTGCAGAGTAGGCAGGGATAAACCTGCCATTTAAAAATACGATAGTGTCGTGCTGGTGATACATGCTTAGCTAAATTATTGCCTATAGGTTTTTAAAAGATGTTGTTTTATAAAAAAAGCCATTATCGATTGATAATGGCCTTCGCAAAATGTCTGTTATAACACTATACCAATATCAACTCGTTCTGGCTTTGAATGACCAGAATGACTAGTAGGTTAATAATGATATTAATTCTTGAATTCATAATAATTTACACTGTTTCATTATAGTGTCGCCCGTAAAGATAAAAGAGGCTGAAAATAAAATCCAAATAAAATTTCAAGATTTCATGTTTTGGAAAACTATTCAAAAGGAAATAAAACGATTTGTTCCAATAATAATTTGGGATTTATCTAAAATGCAGAATTAAATTATTTAATTTATTAAACATGAGTTTATTTATTCTGATATTCAACCTTAAACCAAGTTATAAAGAAAAGTATCAAAAAAAACTCTATTCACCATAACAGACTGCCTTCTGCCCAATTCTCGTCTAAAATGAGAATGTGCTTTCGTTTCCTCTTGGAAACCACAGAATAGCTGAACGCTTAATTTTTTTACTGGCAAGCTGTGCTATTGATAAATCAAATATTGATCGTTCACGGGTTTGTATTTTAACTCCCACGCATCCCTAATATAATTTTGATGGACTTTCCACGGGGCGGAAGAACCTTGTTTGGGTAAAGTATTGAGTGCTCGTTTAATGTAACCTGCATCGAAATCTAGTAGAGGCTCGGTTTCGAACTTTTTGGGGTCGAACTGTGGGGTGCAGACTGTAAAGCCCTCGGCAGACATGTGGTTGAGCACCCTGCTTACAAAATGACAGTTTAAATCGCATTTTAAAGTCCACGAGGCATTGGTATATCCTACTGCAAAGGCAAAATTAGGAATCCCGCTAAACATTACTCCTTTGTAAGAATGTAACTTGGCAAAATCGACTTTTTCCCCATTCTTCTTCATGGTCATTCCCCCTAAAAGCTGAATTTTTAAGCCGGTAGCTGTTATAATAATATCTGCTTCTAAACTTTTCCCTGAGTTTAATTCAATTCCATTCTGAGTGAACTGATCAATGGTATCGGTTACAATTTCTACCTTACCTCCTTTAATAGCTTTGAATAAATCGGAATCGGGGACTAAGCATAGTCGTTGGTCCCAGGGGTTATATTTTGGGTTAAAGTGGGTCATGTCGTAGTTTTTTCCCATCTCTTTCCGAATCTTTTTTAAAATAAAATTTTTAATAGGTTTAGGCCATCTTTTGGCAGCTTTATAAAATCCTAAACTCACTAAAATATTTTTCCATCGGGCAAGCCCATGCGCCATATTCGGAGGGAGTATTTTCTTGAAGATGTTTGCCACAATATCTTCGCTTGGCAGGGCTATTATATAGGTAGGCGACCGTTGCAACATCACTACCGATTGCGCTTTTTTCGACATTTCTGGTACGAGCGTTACTGCGGTAGCACCACTGCCAATTATCACTACCTTTTTATTCTCGTAATTTAAAGAAGTGTCCCACTGCTGCGGATGAAGAAGGGTACCTTTAAAAAGGGAACTATCTTTAAAAGTAGGGGAGTAGCCATTTTTATAATCGTAATAACCACTGCAAACGAAAAGGAATTTACAGCGAAGAATCTCTTGGGAAACAGATTCGTGAGAAGCAATTTTTATGGTCCAAATTTCCTCTTTATCGCTCCAGTTGGCTTCTACTACTTTATGGTTAAACTGAATATTTTCTTTGATGCCGAATTTTTCTGCCGTTTCGTTGATGTACTTCAAAATAGAAGGGCCATCGGCAATTGCTTTAGGGTCTTTCCAAGGATTAAAAGAAAAACCAAGTGTGTACATATCGGAGTCAGAACGGATGCCGGGGTATTTAAATAAATCCCATGTGCCACCAATGGCAGCTCGCCCTTCTAAGATTTTATAGCTTTTTTTAGGGCATTTATGCTGAATATGGTAAGCAGCACCAATTCCTGAAAGTCCAGCACCTATTATAATAACATCGTGAAATGGGGTTTCCTGTGGTTGGTTCATGTGTGGTAACTTGGTTGATAATCTAACTAGAACAAGCTACTAAATAATTGAAAATAGGGATGCATAAATAACTCATTTTGGGTTAAAACAAAAACTCCTTGAGCATTACCCAAGGAGTTTCCTTCACCTACAATTTATTATCAACTAATTAAAGTTCTATTTATTTAATAGTGATTGCCTCACGTTCTACTTTACCTGCACTACTTACTTCCACAGTGTACTCACCAGCGCTCAATTGCGATAGGTTTAACATTTCGTGGTAGCTAGTTTCATGTGAAACTATTTCGTTGTGGTACATTACCCCATCTGTATCATACAATTTAATTGAAACTGGAGCGAAAGCTTTTTGGAAAGCAACGTGTACTTTGCCATTTGCTTTTAAAGCAGAGATATATGGGGCAAATGTGTTCTCAAAAGCATTTTTCCCAACAGAAAAAGTATGTGTTTTAGAAAACCCCTTTGCTACCACTTTTACATGATAAGTACCACTGCCTAATTCTTTTAAATTATAAGCAATACTGCCTTCATTGGCATTGCTTAAACGGTCAGAGTAAAGTAAATCGAACGATTCGCTATAAATTTTTACAGTAACTCCTGTGTTTTCACCTTTTTCGAAAGAGAATTTAATTTTCTCTGTGTTTGAAATTGCATAGATGCTGTACTCAATATTGCCTTCTGCAACCTCAGCAACTTTTGTAAATGCAGTGTTGTCATCTCCTGCAAATGCTACTAAACTGATTAGTAGAGAAGCAAAGATTGTCATTAATGTTTTCATAATTCTTAAGCGTTTTCGTGTATTTTAAATTCTGATTAACTTATAATCCTCCCCTTTTCAATTGCTGTGCCATAAATATAAAATACTGATTATGAGTAGTTTGCTAACTAAAATAGGGAAGGCTAGATATATAAGATGTTCGCATTTGTACACAGGCTGTTAGTTACCGTACACATTTTTATATAAATGTTAATGAAAGATAGAGGCAAACGTAAGAAGAGAACTAGAAGTTTTACTGGTTTTATTGTTAGATGCTTCGCAAGCTCAGAATGACACTAAAATTTATTCTTTGGGCTCAAAAAAGAAAATCATAACCCCTAATTCGCATTAATTATTTAAAATTAATTACCAACCCCGATTTTATTCCGAAACGATTTATTTTGAAAGCAGCGGGCGAAAGTTCATAGAAGCTCCCTTCGTACGATACAGAAGAACTGATAGCAAGTTTATTGTTGATTTTATATTGTATCCCCCATTGTGTTTGCCAAGCTGCAAATAAATCGGCATGGCGAAAGGCAGGGTATTCAACCGGGTAGTTGCCTACTATATTAGTGCTTTCCAAACTACTGGCAATATATAGGTCGTCGGTATTAGCACCTGTATTAGCTGTGTAGGGTACTACAGAAACTTTCCCCCATAAGTAATTACTAATGCCTAGTGTAGCAAACACATTTAGCTTTTTACTTTGGTATAAATGATATCCTACGGAAGTGGTTAAACTGAAGGCAGGCAATTTATAGGCAAGTGGCGACGACTCATATTGAAACTCCCTAAATTCACTTTCATTACTTAACGGAGGTGCCAAGCTGAGTGTGTCGTCTGTAAAAGAAGGTAGGGGAGAGGGAATATAAGCAGCGTTACTTGTCTTTAATGTATGAACCTGATAGCCAACAGATGCCTGTACAAAAACTCTTTTCTGTAAGTAATAATTAAGTTCAGAAGCGAAATGTACCCCTAGGGCATTACTCGATTCTGCATTTAAAAGGGAAGCCCCTATTAAAAAGCCAAGTTGAAATTTAGCAGCCGGTTCTGTCGCTTTATTTTCGATACTATCTTTCGGAATAATAGTTAAACTAGGATTTGGGATAGCGTTTTCCCATATATAATAATTTAAAGAGTCTTCGGGAAGTAGCTCAACCGTATAGATGGTTGGCGTTTCGTCTGTCTTTTCTTCGTTGTTTTCTGTTGTATTTTCTACAACTACTTTTTTATTTTCCTCTTTGCCATCATTCTTATTAATTAAAGCCTCTCTAGTTTCTTCTTCAGTTCTTTGAGATAAAATCGCATTTATTTTAGGTGCGTTATTATCTGATTCTTTTTTGATATCGCTATATGTTTGAGAAGCGTTAACTTCTTTTGAATCGGTTGATTGATTGATTCCTTCGGATTTAGCATTCGTGTTTTCTGTACTAATATTTCCCTGTTCACTACCCATTTTATCAGTTGCCAAAACGGAGGCGCTGCTTATCATTGTGCCTTTGTCTTCCAGCGTATTGGAATCTCTCGCAATGCGTCTTTGGTTCAATACAGAATCAGTCTTGAGTATAACGGAAGGCGAAACCTTTGCCACACCAATCTCTTTCTTCTGTTGAGCAACCAAAGGCGAAGACTCAAGATTTGAGCAAAGGAAATACCAAGCACATATAGCCCCTAAAATGGTAACAACTCCTACAACCGACAGAAGCCTGAGCCAAAATAGTTTTTTGGTAGCCGCTAATTGTTGCCGCATACCATTCCAATGTGCAGGATTAAACTCAGGCTCGAAAGCGCCTAGCTCCTGTTTTATTTTGTCCGATAATTTTTTATCAAACTCCTGCATTGTATTTATCTGTAAAGCAATTTGTTACTAATTCTCTTAATTTTTTCTTTGCCCTAGTTAGGTTAGAGCGCGATGTGCTTTCCGAAATAGAAAGCTGCTGCCCAATCTCTTCATGAGAATAGCCCTCTATCTCGTAGAGCATAAAAGTTACTCTGTAATGTTCTGGTAGTTCCTGTAATTGTTTAAGAATGTCTTCAGCATTTAACTGATTAATCACAGAGGAGTCATATTCTTGTGTAACTGCCGATGCTAGCTCTATATTTTGCTGAAATTTTTTGTTGCTTCTGTAATGGTCTATGGCAGTATTTACCACAATTCTTCTAAGCCAACTTTTAAATAAACTTTTCGTATCGTACTTTTTGATGTTCTTAAATACTTTAAAAAACGATTCGTTTAAGATATCAGCGGCTTCATCAGAATTGTTCGTATAACTCAAAGCAATAGACATGGCATAGCCATAGAAGCTTTTATAAAGCTTTTCTTGGGCTTTAGATTTTTGGCGTATGCAGCCTTTTAAAAGCTCGTAGTCTATTCCTGAACTCTTCTCTGTATTCAAAAGTGATTTCTCTATTTTGAGAATTCGTGATGTAGTTAGATACCCCGCAGATTGTTCCATCAAAAGCAAGACGAACAACCTCCAGAAAATGCTGCAAGTTATTGCAAAGTTTTTTTCTTGGTAAATGGGAAAGCGGGGGAGTCTTCAAGTTTTACTAGCAAACACGTTTGATTCATAAACGTTCTTCTGAGGGGGTAACAATTAGCAAAATGCTGTTGGGCTTAATAATATAACCTCCTTTGGGTTTTATGTTCCATTGTTTTTTTTTCCTTATGGGTCATAATCAAGGTATTATCTAATTTGTGAATTTTGACTGAAGCTAAGGGCTGGTTATCAAATTTTTCGGGAGGTCTTATTTTTTCGAGGCGCAAATGCTTTTCTTTTCCTCTGATTACCTCCATGAAGCTCAGTATATGGGGGCGAATCATTTCAGAAATCACACATATCCCTACAATAAACAAAAACAATATCACTTGGTAGGCATCTGCCGTTTTTAGTTTCCACTGATGGCGCGACGCTTTACACATGGTAATAATAGCAATAGCTACGATACTAACTAGAAACTCACAAATCAGGGCTTATAACCTTTTTTTTCTGAGCTTAAAGAATAAACCTTGGTGTCATTCTGAGCTTGCGAAGAACCTAACGATAAAACCAGTAAACCTTCTAGTTCGCTCCCTACAATCGAGATGACAAAAAAACATCTTTTGTTCAGTTTTTTTGGGTGCAATATTCTTTTTAACCCCTAATTCGCATACTATATCTATCTTTCAACCGCAGCGCTCTCTTCAATCTCTAAATTTATCCCTAGTAAGCCAACGTACCAATCGGCATGGGGCGATTGCTTGTGGCAAGTAGGGCATTGCGTATATCGGTGGACTTTAGCGCAAGAAGGACATTTCCCATACGTTTCAAAGGTATTCCAAACGTTCCCGCAGTGGCACATCCAATGCGCTCCGCCGTCGGGTTCCCATTCGCACTTAGGGCACATTATTTTTTCTTCTGAGTCTGACATAGCTATTTTTTAGTTATTGATGCGAATTGGGGCTTATAACCTTCTTTTTTGAGCCTAAAGAATAAACTTTGGTGTCATTCTGAGCTTGCGAAGAATCTAACAATAGGCCCGGTAAACCTTATAGCTCTCTCTATACGGTCGAGATGACAAAAAAGTATCTTTTGTTTTTTTGGTTGTAATATTCTTTTTAACCTCTGATTCGCATTAGTAGTTTAATCATGTAACGTTGCACAAGTTACATAGTTCGTTCAAGAAGTGAGACCTAACATAGCGTATATTTTAACTAAATAATGAGCATTTAAACCAATGAAATACAGCGTATTTATTAACTATCTAATTGCCTTGGTATGGCTTATTAATGGCCTAATATGCAAGGTTTTAAACCTAGTGCCGCGGCACCAACAAATTGTTGGGGAAATATTAGGGGATACCTATGTCGGAGAATTTACTTTTGTAATTGGTATTTCGGAAATATTAATGGCAGGGTGGATAATTCTTGGAGTTTACTCAAGATTAAATGCAATAGCACAAATTACAATTGTAGCAAGCATGAATATTTTAGAGTTTATTCTTGTCCCCGAATTGCTGCTTTGGGGCAGGTTTAATTCTCTCTTTGCTTCAGGTTTTATTTTGCTGGTTTATTTTAATGAGTTTGGGAAGCAGAATGCTTACAGCGCATAATTTTATACTCCTCCAAAAGAGATTTGAAGGAGTATTTAGGTTAGTACTATAAAAGCAGCTTAAGGCAGGTTTTTCTACGAAATACTTATTTGAATTGCCTCGGAAATGTTCTCGAAAACGGCAGAGGATACTTCTTCGCTATCAGCCGAATTTTCTTTACCCACTGGGTCGAAACTTGAAACAGGCTTTATTAACTGCATTGTTTCTGTGTTGAACGAGATTGTGCGCCCATTTACTTCAACACTTTTAACGCCTTCAAATCCATGAAGCATCAGTTTGAGTTGCTTAAATTTTGAAGTATAGTTCCCTTCAACGGCACTAATGCCAAAATCTCTCCCTGCGTATTTCATCGTTCGTTTATAGAAAACACCGTTTTCGTTCTCGAAGCTTTCTCCGTCGTCTTCGTAGTAAACAAAAGTATTTTCCTCTTCGCCTTTGTAGAGATGGAGCTGTAGGATACCATCGTTTTTTGCTCTTGTAAATTCAACGGGCGATTGCATTGGGATAATACTGCTTGCTTTCACAAAAACGGGCAATTTTTCTTTAGGGGCATCCACAAAATGTACTTGTTTTCCTGCGTACTTTTCTCCGGAGTAGAAGTAGTACCAATCGCCTTTGGGTAAATAGACTTTGGCAATTTCTTTGGTGCTTTCAAGTGGGCAAACAACTAAGCCATGCCCAAAATAATATTGGTTTTCAAAGCGAGGGTCGTAGATGTTGGCATCGTGGGTGTGGTTAATGGCGAGCGTTCTTACCACTGGCATCCCCGTTGCGGTTGCTTCAAAGAAAGTGGCATATATATAAGGCATCAAATTATAGCGAAGCTGAATGTAATTGCGTGAAATGTCTTCTACTTCTTCGCCATACGCCCACGGTTCGCCATCGCGCGAGTTTACCATAGAGTGCCCTCTAAAGAAAGGGGCAAAGGCACCAATGGAAATCCAACGAGCAAATAAATCTACGTTGGCTTCACCTGTGAAACCTCCTACATCGTAGCCTGCAAAGGCTACTCCTGCGAGCCCCATGCTGTTGAGCAGGCGCACTCCTAAAAGCATATGGTCGTCGGCGGCTATATTATCGCCGGTCCACATGGCAGCATAACGCTGAATACCCGCATAAGCCGCTCTTGTTAAAGTGAAAGGGCGTTTACCCATCAGTTTTTTGGTACCTTCGTAAGTACCTTTACACATTTGCATACCATATACGTTGCGGGCTCGTTGGCTCGTTGCTTTTTCTCCTTCAAAATGAAATTCGAGCAAGTTCGGAAGTTTTTGTCCCCAAGTGGCAATTTCGTTCATGTCGTTCCAGAAACCTTCAATACCATCTTCTACATAGTCTTTGAAAGATTCGCCCCACCATTTTCGTACTTTTTCGTTGGTGAAATCGGGGAAATGGCATTTGCCTGGCCAAACCTCGCCTGTATAGTAGGTGCCATCGGGGTAGGGTACAAACATTTGGTTGGCAACCCCTTCCTCGTAAGGGGCATATCCTTCTTGTACTTTAATGCCAGGATCAACAATTACCACTACTTTAAAGCCTTGGTCTTTTAATGTTTGGATCATCCCCTTTGGATCGGGGAAGCGCTCTTTATCCCAAGAGAAAATTTTATATTCATCCATATAATGAATATCGAGCACAATGGCATCGGCAGGGATGTTTTTCTCTCGGAAAGTTCGGGCAACATTTAGCACTTCTTTGTCGGGGTAGTAGCTGTAGCGGCATTGTTGGTAGCCTAAACTCCATAGAGGGGGCATATTCATTCTGCCAGTAAGGTGCGTGTAAGCTTTCAAGATTTGAGCAACATTTTGGTCGTAAATGAAATAATAATTCATTTCTCCATTATTTGCCCCAAAGCTAGAGAAACGATTGTTCGATGCTCCAAAATTGAAATGCGATTGGTAGGAGTTATCGAAGAAAATCCCGTACGCCAACTCATGGTGAATCCCTAAATAAAAAGGCAGGGTAGAGTAAAGGGGGTCGCCTTCAACGGGATAGGCAAAGAAGTCGGTATTCCAGTTGGTGTAGCCATTTCCTTTGCGGTCGAGTGGGCCTGTTTTTTCGCCTAAGCCAATAAAACGCTCTCCTTCTTGTAGTTTTTTATAAGTGGTTACTTCAGTGCCTAACCAAGAAGTGCCGAAGGTATCGTCTTCGTTAATTACCTTGCCTTCTTTAGTGGTAAAGCAAAATCTTACTGGCGATTTCTGAATGTGTACATCGGTTAATGCGGTGCTAATTACTATTTTTTCTTCGCTGGCGGTAAGCTCGTAGTGTTTATCTTCTGGCTGGGCAATTACGGCATACGTGAAGTCGTCAAAGGTTTCTTCTTGGGTAATTTGGATGCTGATAATAGCATCATTAAAAATGCTCACTTTAAATTTCCCAAAAGAGGTTTCGCCGATAATTCCCTGCGGATGTTGCACAAAAGATTGCAGATTCCCTAAACTCTGATTGAGCTTGTTTGTAGTAGTATGACTCATGTTTTTTCAGTAGGTTAATTAGATTCTTGAGTAGATGTTCACACAAGGCAAACACAATTAAGAGTCAATTTAAGGGAAGTGCTACAAACCTGAAAGTTTCGTTTCAAAACTT
>CAZFQW010000003.1:0-1563 GCA_964521225.1 uncultured Roseobacteraceae bacterium | reverse complement strand
AATAATTATTGACCGTTTTACGGTAATTAGGCTTTATACATAAATTCTCTCTAAATGGGAATATTTTATATTTACACTTATTTATAACCATTATGAAATTATAAATTATGTTTTAATATATATCTGGTGAGGTAAAAAATGTTCAATTACAAAATAGAACTCAATAAAAAAGCATGTGGAAATATTTCTACATGCTTTTTTTGTGCTATGATATTGCTCTTTTGTTAGTGTTTAAGCCGTTCGAAATCAGCAACTTACTAACTCTTAAACTAAAATCGCACTTTAAAAATCTACAAAATAGCTTCCCAAAGTACCTCCACAGGATGCTGGGCAATTCTGCCTGTACCATCTTTAATTTGATGGCGACAGCTTGTCCCTGCCGCTGCAATGATAACTTCTTTGGGCTGCTTACGCACCGTTGGCAACAGTACCAGTTCGCCCACTTGCATTGAAAGTTCGTAGTGTTCTTTTTCGTAACCGAACGAACCCGCCATGCCACAACATCCCGAGGGAATCATGTGGACTTCGTAGTTCTGCGGTAGGGTGAGCATTTTTTTGGTGGGTGTGAGCGAAGCAAGTGCTTTTTGGTGGCAATGTCCGTGTACTTTTACTAGTTTCTTCTCCGTGGTAAATTGCGCCGAAGTAATATTTCCTTTATCGATTTCTTTGGCAATAAATTCGTCAATCAAATAGGTGTTTTTTGCAATATTATTTGCCTTTTCTTTTTGGGTATTTCCACATAAATCTAAATACTCGTCGCGAATGGTTAAAAGTGCCGAAGGTTCTAAGCCAATTAGAGGAGTTTCTTCTGAAATATATTTACCTAATATATCAATATTTCTAATAGCTATTTCCTTTGCTTTTTTTACCAGTCCTTTCGATATAAAAGTTCTACCGCTCTCAATATGAGGGATTTGCTTTACAGCGTAACCCAATTTTTCGAGCAGTTGTATTGCTTTAATTCCGATGGGAGTATCGTGATAATTGGTAAATTCATCGCAAAATAAGTAAATTATCTGCCTTGCTTTTTCCGATTTTAAAATGCCACTGCCATGGTGTTTTTTATGCCATTTTTTTAAGGTGGTTTTATGCAATAGAGGCATAGAACGCTCTTGGGCAAAACCGGAAAACGATTTGGCAATATTTCCTGTGAATTTATTCTTAAAAATGAAATTATAAGCCCACGGCGCAATAGAAGCGAGGGCATTCATTGTAGAGAAATTGCTAATTAGGCGAGTACGCAGCGAAATGCCGTTGGCATTGTGGTATTGCTGTAGAAATTCGGCTTTCATTTTTGCCATATCTACATTGGAGGGACACTCAGATTTACACCCCTTACAAGAAAGGCATAAATCCATCACTTCTTTTATTTCTTCGTGGTCAAATTTATTTTCTTTAGGAGAGTTGGTGAGAAATTCGCGTAAAATATTTGCCCTTGCACGCGTGGTATCCTTTTCATTTTTAGTTACCATATAACTTGGGCACATTGTTCCTCCGGTTAAATGGCTTTTACGGCAGTCGCCGGAACCATTGCAAAGCTCTGCAGTTCTGCGAATACCCTTG
>CAZFQW010000002.1:0-26920 GCA_964521225.1 uncultured Roseobacteraceae bacterium | reverse complement strand
GTTATTACCATTAACATCAATAACTACGATATTTTGGTCATTCACCACAAAGCCTGCACCTCCAGCTACTGTACTGATACGGCTATCGTTAAAGGTTATATTAAAATTGCCTGTCGCCGATGTTTTCTGGAGGCTTTGAAAGGTGATTAAATTATTAGCACCACCATTATCTTGAATAGTAGCTGTAGCCCCTGTGGAGCCACTAAATATCACATTTGGGTACGTCTGTACTTGGTTACCTAATTGTGCTGTAACTACACCTGCATTAGTGAACTCAATGTTATCGTTTGCATCAAAATTTAGTGTTGGCTCATTTGCCCCTGAAGTTGAGACATCAAAAGCTGTTCCTGCCCCAGTGATGGTTATGCTATTAACTCCTCCTCCATTACTCATATCAAATGTTCGATCCAAATTCCCATTAGAAATTAGCGAACCAAACTCCATATTGAATCCAGCAGCTATAAAAGCACCTCTGGTTAACGTAAATTGACCACCCACATCTATATTTCCTGCTAAGGTAACTGTATTCCCACCAGCTCCTTTGTTTACTATTAGATTAGCAGTGTAGGCTGTAAGCCCGGCTAAGTTTAAGGTCGTGTTAGGTGTTACAGCGTCAGTTACTAACTCTATAGCCGCTCCTCCAGAAATCGTAAAGTCAGATGGTGTTCCGTCGATGTTGCCATCTACTAAAATTGGATTATTTAGCTGGAGGTCAATTCCAGCCGCAGGAGCCTGCCAAGTAAGGTTATTTAATTCTAAACCAGCAACATTCACATTTACTGGACCTGCATCACTGCTTGCATCAAAAATTGCATCGTGTGTAAAGTCGTTCGGAAAACATCCAGCTGGAGTTCCTCCAGAGGTAAAAGACCAGTTATTCCCATTGTTCCAAAGGTCATCTCCTCCTGTTCCTATCCAGTAATACGTCGCAGCAGTACCCCCCAAATCTGTAATATTACCAATGTTAGTCCCTGCCGGCGCCACATTATTAACCACATTCATAGTACCCGCCCCTGTATTGTTTAAATCTCGGATAGTTGCTCCGTTAAATGATGCTGGGTTGGCTAAGACTATTTCTGCAAAAGGGACTCCATTTGCTCCACTACTTTCTATTGTTAAAGCTACTGGAGTACAGCCGCCAGGAACATTCAACCTATCTACTGTAGTAGTTGCACTTTCGGGAAGAACTAAAGATGTTCCTGCCGCCATAGTGATATCATGGTAGAGTCCAGCAGCACCTGAAATTGTTACTCCATTTTGTGGGACATTTAAATTAGAGTTATTCCCATCAAAAGTAACCGCACCAGCAATGGTCATATTACCTCCTACAACATTCGCATTGATGGTATGGTCTGTCCCTCCTGCTACTATGTCATTTAGAGTTGCGTTGTTTTGGAAATTGACAGTGCTTCCGTTTCCTGTAATTGTGAAGTCATCGCTTACAACTATATCTGGATTAACTGTTAATGTAGCTCCCGCAGCTATTGATAAATCTTCGAAGGTCATTACGGCTGTGCCATTAATAGTAGGAGTCGCAGAATTAAAACTTACTTGCGGGAACGTTTTAGCCACTGTTCCCGTCGCCATCGTTACTGCACCGCCTGCGGTGAAATTAATGGCATCTGCACCCGTTGAGTTGATAGCCGTTTCAACTGCTCCGGTTAGGTCAAAAGAAGTACCCGCATTGTTAATGGTCATAATTGTAGGCCCTCCCGTTCCGCTTTGTATGTCTAAGGTTCTCGCATTCCCCCCCGTAGAAATGTATGAACCTACTGAAATATCAAAACCATCTGAAATGAAAGCGTTGTTGGTATGCGTAAGAACTCCTGTTACGGTTAAATTACCTTCTAAGGTAGTCGTATTTGTTTTTGCTAATTGTAAACTTGGAAGCGTAACACCTAATGTATTGATTGTTGCCGCATTTGCACCTTCAAAAAGCATCGTACCCGTTGAAGCAGCATCTACGGTAAGTGCCGTGGCTGCGGCTGTTGTATTTAAGCTGCCATTTACTTCTAGGTTATTATTCAAGATAAGGGTTACCGCAGCAGCGCCGTTCCAATTAATATTCCCTACGTTCCGAACGTTGGTCATAATAACATCGCCTACTGCCGATGCGCCATCAAATACGATATTATGCGTTGGGTCATCAGGGAAACAACCTGCATCTGGTCCACCTGTTGAAAAAGACCAGTTGGCGGTAGTTGTCCAGTTATCGTCTGCACCTAAACCGGTCCAGTAGTAGGTCGAATTACTCCCTATATTATCAGTTATTCCTACATTCGTTCCTGCTTGCGGGTTATTACTTGCATCAATCGTTATTCCTGGCGCATTCACATTGTTTATATCCTGAACGGTAACTCCGTTCCAAACCTCCGAAGTAGCTAATACTAGGTTGGCATCTACTCCCCCAACATCACTTCTAATGGTTAATGCTGTTGGTGTACACGAGTTTGGAATGATAAAATCGTTTACTGTTGTGGTTTGTCCGTCGGGGAGGCGAAGCGTTGAACCCGCCACCATAGTTACATCATTCATACTGCCATTGGCAGGATTACTAAATTCTAAAGTGGCCCCCGTAGCTATATCTACGTCATGTAGTGTGAAAGCCGTTGCTGTATTTTCAAAGTTGGTTCTTCCGTTAACATCCAATAATGAACCATTACCCATAGTTACTGCCTTAGTAAACGCAGATTCGTTACCAACGGTATTTAGGTTTAATCTCACATTGTTATCCCCTATAAAATCTTCGAATCGTACTTCGTTGGCTACTGTAATTATGGCGCCTTCTCCAGCTGTGAAATCTCCTGTAAATAATATATCTTGATTGTTTGTATTAGTAAAGCTTACATTAGATGGATTGCCATTTGTAGAGTTGACTGTGAACGTAGTGAAGTCGTGGTTATTTTGTTGTATATCAACTGTTGCACCATTTCCAAGCTCAAAGCCTGCATTCGCATCGATACGGTTTGTGCTAAAAGTTACGTTAGCATCGGTACCAAATAATACGTTTCCATTGAAGTCAACATCTTGACCTCCTGCGAAATCAAAATCCGCCATATTACCTACTGTAAACAGCCCATTAAATGTATTTCCCGCAGTGTTTGATAAAAATATATTGGTATTCGTATCATCTGCAATAGATGTATTGCCGATTACATTAATCAAGTTATTATTGAAGTTAATGTTAAAAGTACCCCCAGCAGCCGATTTAGAAATACTAGAAAAAGTCATCTGAGAATTACTGCCACCCGCATTAATGTCTATTATTCCTGTAGAGTTGGTGAAACTTACATTGGGGAATGTTTTCGCTACTGCACCAATATTCATTGTAATCGCACCAGGGTTTGTAAATACAATTGCTTCACCCGCAATAGTTCCGTCGAGTGTAATTGTAGGTTCTGCTGCACCGGTAATGTCGAAAGAAGTGCCTGCATTGTTAATAGTTAGTATTGGGTCTCCGCCTGTACCACTTTGTAAATCTAAGGTTCTTGTATTAGCCCCTGTTGAATTGAAAATTCCTGTAGTTACATTGTACCCATCGGTTATGAAAGTGCCCTGAGAGAGCGAGAAAGTTTCGGTAGTAGCCACGTTTTGAACTAGTGTAGCTGAGTTTGCCACGGCTTTGTTCACCTCAATTCCCGCAGTAATTGTTGCCCCATTTAAATCGACGGTAGTATTAGTCGTTCCTGTTAACACTAAACTATTTGCCCCTGAAATGGTGAAAGGATTAGCTGCACCTTCAACAATATTGCCGTGTACATTCAACGAGTTACCCAATTGTAAATCTATTCCTGCCGTTCCTCCCCATGTAAGGTTACCAATGTCAATGCCTCCAATATCTACGATGACGGTTAAGCCACCCGGAATCCCTGCATCGAAAATCACACTTTCATCTATAGCATCAGGATAACATCCTGCTGCTACTCCTGTAGAACTAATGAGCGACCAGTTATCGGTAGTTGTCCAGTTATTGTCAGCCCCATTTCCTGTCCAATAGAATGTTTTTGAACCTGCTGCGGCATCGGGGGTGATATTGCCACTGTTATTATTACCAAAGTTTGAATTGATGGTAATGAAACCGCCCGTACTATTAATATTTTGAATATCTACAAAATTGAGGGTTTGTGGCACTGCTAGGTTAATAACAGCTTGTGTAGGAGGGGCAGTACTTGTAATGACTGCACTATTGTTACAGTCTCCTACTGCTAAGTTGAAAGAGGCAATATTAAAAGCTTCTCCTGCTCCAAAGGCTAAAATATCGGTCAGCGCAGCATTTCCGATGACACTAAAATTAGCTCCTCCGGTAATATTATGAGTTACTCCTCCGTCGAAGGTAATTGTAGGATTCCCGGTAATATCCATAGCGCCTGTTCCTACTTCTGTCCAGTTACCTGCTACGGTATGTGTAAAATTATCGGCATCGAAGACCGTCCCATCAGAAATGGTAATGTTTCCATTGATGTCAAGCGCAGCAGTCGCTGTTTTTATGTTTCCGTTGGCATCGCCATCCGTTAAAATCAAATCGTTGTATAATGTACTGATGATATTTTGGTCGGCATTGCCACTGTATGCCACTGTACCCGCATCGAAGTCGTAAGTTCCCCCCGTAGTAAATGTTCCTTGAATATCGAGCTGATTGGCAGCAATATCGAAAGTAACTCCTCCTGTACTGTTTGTTAACAAGCCTGTTACTGTGGTATTGTTGGTGAGAGATTTTACGCCTGTATTTGCTAAGGTCAAATTTTGATAGGTGGTCGGAATGACATTTTGCGCTCCAGCAGCATCATATACCGTAGTACCACTGCTAAAATCACCTGTTCCTGTATATGAAATTGTGCCTCCGAACTGTATTGTAGCCCCACCGAGCGTAAAGTTGGCTGGTCCACCAAAATCACCACTTACACCAATTGTGGAAGCCCCATCGGTCGTTTTTGCGCCACCATTCAACACCAAATTGTTATATGATACTACATCTATTATTTGCTGCCCTGCGGCACCTTGGTCGTAAATTACGGTACCTCCTGTAAAATCGTGCGCACCTCCTAAAGTTACCGCTCCTCCAAATTCAATAGTATTGGCGAGCGTTAAACCGGCTGCGCCATTATAGTTGCCTTGCACATCAATAGTTCCTGCACCTGTGGTAGTTTTCGCCGCACCTAAAGTTGAAAGGTTGTTGTACACCAACGGCTGAATCACTTGCGCTGCGACTCCGTCATACGTAAATGTTCCGTTGTTTGCATCGAAGTTGCCCGGAGTAGCCATTGTAAACGTACCGGAAACAGTAGTATTATTAGGTCCGGCTTGGAACGTGCCCGTGCCGTTTACCGCAACATCGTTGAGGTCAAGTGTTGCCATTGTTCCCGCTCCGCCTGTGAAATCGCCTCCTGCATCTACCGTGAGTGTATTGCTTACCGTAACGTTTCCATCACCTCCATCGAATACGCCTCCACCCAATACAGTCATAGTGGGGGTAATCAATGTTCCATTACCGGTAGTCATGTTGAGTGTTCCTGCCACATCAGTTGTTCCAGTAACGGTAATAGCGGCATCTCCTGCATTCACTGCCGAACCAACTTGTATATCCAAATCGTTGGTTTGAAATGTATTGTTATTGGTTGCCAAATCGAGTATAGCCGTGCCTGTTGTGGTAGTAGTTGCATTTACTGTAATATTGCCTAATGTAGTCTTTGTACCTGAATTGCTGAGGGTAAGGTTATCGTATGTAGTGGTAATGATATTCTGTGGTCCTGCTGCGTTGTAAATGACTTCTGAACCTGCTCCACTAAAAGTAAATGTCCCAAAACCTGGAGCTATCCCACCATTAAAAGTGAGTGTGGAAGCATTAATGTTAAATGGCGTAATTCCCACCATCGTGAAATCACCATTTATAGTTATATTTTGTGTAGTAGAAACATCTGCCTCAATAGTAAGGTCATCGAATATAAAGGAGCCCCCTAAATTTTGTCCACCGCCACCATCAAGAATTACTGTTCCTTCTGTAAATGCGTTTTCCATGTTGGCAAAGGGAAAATTCCCTGTGCTGCCCACTTCCAACACCGAAGTAGCATCTGCAAAAGTAAAACGAGGAAGCGGTGCCGCTGCAAATGCAATGGCATTGGTTTGTAAATCTAGGGTGGTATTAGTAGCAATTGAAATATCTCCTGAAACACCAATAGCCCCAGTTAATTGCTTAGGGTTAGCAGCACCTCCATTGGTAAATACTAAATCATTATAAATTGCATTGGGTACATCCTGCGTTACAGTTCCATCAAACTCTATAACACCTTGCCCAAAAGTTGGATTTACAGTAGCGATTGCGTTAAAATTATTAGCTCCAGATGTTCTAAGAGTAGAAGTAGCCGTATTAAAAATTACAGTACCTGGACCACTAGGAGTAACAGTATTATTATTAATATCTAAAGTAGTATTTGTGAAAATTGTAAGATTACCTCCAACTGATACAGCTCCAGCACCAGCTGCAAATGATTTTATACCACCATCTTCCACATTAAGGTTTTGATAATCTGTGCCATCTACTTGCACTGGCATATCGTACGTTCCTCCACCAATATAGGAAACAAACGTTCCTAATGTTCCCATGTAGCCCGAAAAATCACCAAGGGCATCCCATCCCGTACCCAAATTACCTCCGTTAATTTCAAGTCTTGTCCCTCCAGCCCCAGTAAAAGTACCAAAATCAGAAGCTGCGTTGATATTAGTAAGGCGTAGCCGACCGGACGCTATGTTGGTCGTAGTCGCTGTAATTTGTGTACCTCCAGCCGTAGAGTTTACATTATTCTTATCTATTACCAAGGCATTAAATGTAGTAACCCCACTTATATTGGAATTAACTGTTCCAACTGCAAATATTACCGTTCCCCCATTGGCATTGAACGTTCCCGTATTGGCAAAATTTCCCTCAATACTCAAATTAGCCGATGTTGAAGTGAACGTTCCTGCGGTGAGTGTAAAGTTTCCATCGCCTCCAATAGTTATATCAGCATTATCTCCCACAAACGTAGAAGCGGCTTCATTTTGGGTAAAGCCTCCTGCTCCTATGGTAATGGTTTGCCCAGCATTTTGAGTGATAGTTCCTGTATAGCCTGCATCAATGGAAATAGATGTAACATTGATGGGTACATCAATTGCACAGTTGGCTGTACTAGTACCATCAAAAATCACATCAACTCCGACAGGAACCCCTGCTGGTGTCCAGTTAGCTGGATCATTCCATATGCCTGTAGCATTGCCGTTAGTCCATGTGGACTGCCCAAAAACATTAGCTCCCAATAAGCTAAAAGAAAAAAAGCAGAACAGAAAAAGATACTTACTCGCAAAAGTTCTTAAAGTAAATGTTCTCATATTATATCGTGAAAATTAATCAGAAGTTCGTCTTAATAAAGAATGTTCCTAGCAGAGATTTTTATCTCTTTTGAATAAGTGTATGACTTTTTATCGTTTAAATCAATCGCAAATTACTTACCACAATCGTTACAATCAAAGAATTGCAAAAAGTTCATGTACAATTACCCAACGAATATTTCTGTTCAGAACATACGGCAACAAGCATTATTTAGTTGGGTTAAGATTTATTAGAACTTACCTATGTGCCTAAGTAAATTAGTGAATAGCGTTGTAAGCACTAACTAAGAAGGTGAAGAGTAAAATACAAACTAATTTTGAGTAATTTGGCAACAAAGCTATGCGGTAAATTTTATGCGGTTTATTAGAATTTCCACTGTCCATCTTTGTTTGCAATCATTCATAGAATTTACTCTTTTCCATTATAAGTTAAGTTTTGATTTTATGGGAAATCTCTTCCAATTATGAAATTTTTTGAGAAGAAGAAAAAAAAATAATTGACAAGTTTTGACAAGAAACGTGGCAACATTCGATTTTTCAGAAAATTATTTTCAATTTTCTTTTTTGAAATGTTGTCAATTTTCTTTCCAATTCTATTCAAAACGCATCGGCTAGCAGAAGGCTGTACTTTATAGCTTTTTTTCATTTCTTTGCCCTTTCATCTTCAACTTAAAAACCAATTCGACATGCCATACAATTTACTGAAAGGGAAACGAGGAATTATTACGGGCGCACTAGACGAAAACTCTATTGCCTGGCAAACTGCTTTAAAAGTACACGAAGAAGGAGGTGCCTTTGTATTAACAAACGCCCCTATTGCCCTCAGAATGGGAAAAATCAACGATTTAGCAGCGCAATGCAATACCATTGTAATCCCTGCCGACGCTACTTCTTTAGAAGATATTGAGACACTTTACCAAAAAGCTTCTGAACATTTAGGCGGTAAGCTAGATTTCCTTCTCCACTCTATTGGGATGAGTCCTAATGTTAGAAAAAAGAAAGATTACGGCGACTTAAATTACGATTGGTTTCAAAAATCGATAGATATTTCGGCACTTTCGTTTCATAAAATGATGCAGGTAGCCGAAAAGATGGATATTTTGAATGAATGGGGTTCGGTGGTAGCACTTTCTTACATTGCAGCACAACGCACTTACCCCGACTACAGCGATATGGCACAGGCAAAGGCAGTGCTAGAGTCGATTGCAAGGAGTTACGGACAGCGTTTAGGAGAACTTAAAAAAGTGAGGGTGAATACCATTTCGCAATCGCCTACCCCTACTACCGCAGGTACTGGTATTGAAGGTTTCAATGTGTTTTTGGAATATGCCGAAATGCTTTCCCCACTAGGCAATGCAACCTCCGAAGAATGTGCCAATTACATTGTTACGCTCTTCTCAGATTTTACCAGAAAAGTTACCATGCAAAACCTCATGCACGATGGCGGATTCTCCTCCAACGGAATTTCTCAGGCGTTGATTGATAGGTTAGAGGGAGGTAAGGGTGCTTAAATATAAATAGCGTCATTGCGAGCGACGAAAGGATCGTGGCAATCTGTATCAATGTAAAATCTCCGTAACAGATTCCTGCGTCGCTATCGCTCCTCGTAATGACAGAAAAAGTTTAAATGAGTTCATAGATAGACCTGCAAGGTTTTGGAAACCTTACAGGTCTTCTCAGCCTATTAATTATGCCTGAAATATGTCGATTTTATGGATTGAAGATTCTGATGAATTACTTTGACCATGCCCCGCCACACTTCCATGTTTGGTATGGTGAGTATAAAATAAGTGTTACTATTAAAGAAGGAATTGTAAAAGGAGAAATGCCTAAAAGAGCGTTAAACCTCGTATTTGACTGGCTAGAAATTAATAAAGCTGAATTACTAAAAAATTGGGAACTAGCTCAGGAAGGAGAGCCTTTAATAAGTATCGAACCCTTAAAGTAACTTATATTATGTTTTTAGAGGTAATTAAAGCGAATCATCTGTACAGAAATACACTAGCGCTTGAATTTAATAATGGCGAACAACTTTCTGTTGATTTAATAAATCATTTAAAAGGCAGTGTATTTTCTCCCCTAAAAAAAGAAGAGTATTTCAAAAAGTTTTCAATCAAATACAACACAATAGAATGGCCCAATGGGGCTGACTTTGCACCTGAATTTCTATATGAATTGGGAATTCAACAAAAAGAAGAAAAAGAGATTACCAATCGTAACTAACTTCTAAAACTTCACACAAATATTTTTTTCTTCGGTAAAAAATTTCAACGCCTCGAAACCGCCTTCCCTGCCAACACCAGAGTTTTTAACCCCACCGAAAGGCGTGCGTAAATCGCGAAGCATCCAGCAGTTTACCCAAACGATGCCACTTTCCAAAGCATGCGCCACTCGATGCGCTCTCCCGAGGTCTGATGTCCACACAGAAGCTGCCAGTCCGTACGATGTTGAGTTGGCTAATTCTAGTGCTTCTTCCTCTGTTCCGAAAGGCATAAGGGTTACTACCGGGCCAAATATTTCTTGCTGATTGGTAGTACAATAGGCTGATAGCCCTTCAATAATGGTAGGTGCTAAGAAATAGCCGTTTTTGCACCTTCCTTCTAGCTGAAGGCGGTGTCCTCCCGTTAAAATTTTACCCCCTTCGGCTTTCGCTATTTCAATATGATTCCAAACTTTTTCAAAATGGGCTTTTGAGACCAACGCCCCCATGTCGTTGCCGTTTTCTAAAGGGTCGCCTACTTTTAATTTTGAAGTTGCCTGTACAAATGCTTTTTTAAATTTTTCGTAAATGGAAACTTGCACCAAAATTCGTGAACCGCACAAACAAATTTGTCCTTGGTTTCGGAACGAAGCATTCACAACATTTTTTACGGTTTCCTCCAAATCACAATCATCGAATACAATCGTAGGGTTTTTTCCTCCTAATTCTAACGATAGCTTCTTAAACATGGGTGCTGCTATGGAAGCAATCCTTTTCCCCGTTTCCGTTCCTCCTGTGAAAGAAATGGCGGGGATATCTTGGTGTTCAACAATAGCCTGCCCTACCTTGCTGCCATATCCGTGTACGATATTGAGTACGCCTTTAGGAAAATGGATTTCCTTGCAAATTTCTGAAAGCATAAAAGCGGTAAGCGGTGTTATTTCCGAAGGTTTTGCCACTACCGTATTACCCGCAGCTAAAGCAGGCGCAATTTTCCAACTGAAAAGATAGAGCGGTAAATTCCACGGAGAAATACAACCAACTACCCCTATTGGTTTTCTGGAAGTGTAATTAATAGCAGGTGTTGCCATCTCGTGTGCTTCGGAGGCAAAATGTAAAATAGCAGTACCATAAAAATGAAAATTGGCTGCTGCTCGGGGAATATCCACAGATTTTGCCAAGGAAAGAGGTTTTCCGTTGTCGTTGCTTTCTGCCAAGGCTAAATCGTCTAGTCTATTTTCAATGGCAGAAGAGAGTTTAAGCAGCCACTTTGAGCGTTCTTGCACAGAAAGTTGAGACCACGAAGGAAATGCTTTTTTTGCTGCTTTATAGGCATTTTCAACATCTCTTTCGTCTGAGTCGGGAATTTGGAAAATTACCTCCGCCGTTGCAGGGTTAACACTGTCGAAATACTGCTGACTTATTGGTTCGTGGAACTCTCCTCCTATATAATTTAGTATTTTTTCCATTTTATAAACGTAGCAAAATTAAGTGGAAAACTCCATTTTTTACAAATTCCCTATTTTTGAAAATGGCAAAAAAGAACGATAAAAAAGAACACAAACCTTACGATAAAATTTTGAAAGAAAATATCGGGATGCTTTTCTTACCCCTTGCCGAAAAGCAGCTAGGTATCCGTATTCAAAAAAGTGAAGAACTAAAAGACAAGCTCCAAACAACCCTTGAAAGGGAAGCTGATTTTTTGCGAAAAATAACGACCCAAGGAAACGAGACATTTATCTTACATCTTGAATTTCAGGTAGCGGATGAAATCGATATGGTTTACAGGATGCAAGAATACCATGCTATCCTAAAGAAAAAATATTCAATTCCTATCAAACAATTTGTGTATTATCTAGGAGAGAAACCCAGTGAGATGCGTACACAACTCAATGCCGATGAAATTTATAAAGGTTTTGAGATGCGCTCACTTCATTCGTTAAGTTATGAAGGGCTTCTTAACTCTCAGATACCCGAAGAAATTATGTTGGCGATGTTAGCTGATTTTGGTAAAACAACCGCAAAGGCAGTAGTAGAGAAAATCTTGCAGCGTTTATTGCAACTAAAAATAGAACCAATTACGTTAGAAAAATACTTAAGGCAAATGCTTCTACTAGCAAGGTTGCGTCAGAACTTAAATGAAACTTTACAAAAACAATTATCTACTATGGCACTTACCTATGATATTGAAAAAGATAGCCTTTATATAAAGGGGATTGAGAAAGGGATTGAAAAAGGCGAGCTACAAACCAAAATAAAAGGGATACAAAATGCTTTGCGGCAACAAAAATTAACTGCGGAAGAAATTGCTGATTTGTTTGAAGTTACCATTGAGTTTGTTGTGCAAATACAAGCTAATAAATTGTAATGAGTAGCTCTTCTTGCCATGAATTAATACAGCTTTAAAAGCAGCAATTGTATTCCCAAAGCTCAAAATTTTTCAAACAAAAAGCTGTTTCCAAGTTCCCTTCATCCAATTGTATTTTAGGGTGCTGCCCAATGCTTTCCACCAATAGCGGTTCATTTCCACCGCAAACGAGGGCTGCATATAGCAGTTGATGGTGCAGCCTTCGCATTGTGGGTACTTACCTTCCATGGCAATTAGTTCTTTTACCATTTTAGAATGCCATAAATCGTACAGATTATTTTCAATTGATAAACTTTCTATGCCTAAATGGTAACAGGGCAGCATTAATTCGTTTTCTGGAGAGATTACTACGGTAGTGCTTGCGGCTTTGCACACAGGGTCTGTAATATGGTTCCCTCCTTTCCTTCTCAGTTCAATGAACCCTTGGTTGAGATAGACGTTTTTCTTTTTCCCCCATTTTTCTAAAATGCGAAGGTTTTCTTCTGTCAGTTGGCTGCCCGTATCTACTTTGTTATAATCGAATACAGGGTTTAAAATCAGAATTAAGTTGTGTTTTAAGGCAAACTCTTGCCACACCTTTTCAATCTCACCTATATTATCGTTGAAAACGGTGAAAATAATATCAGGTCTTTCCCCAAGTTCTTTTGCCATTTCAATCGATTTTTCTACAAATTCAAAGCATTTTACCCCTCGCATGGCATCGTGCTTTTCGGCATCGGCAGCATCCAACGAAAAATGAAGCATATCCACATTTCCCTTTAAACTTTCAGCATACTTTGGGTACAACATGGCATTGGTTGTAACGGTGGTGATAAACCCCATTTTTTTTGCCAAGGCACAAAACTCGCCTAATTGCCTATGCAATAAGGGTTCACCTCCCGTAAAATCAATCACTTTTACGCCTAGTTTTTTTAAGTCGTTGAGGTTTTGTTCTACCTGTTCCAAGGTTACATAGGGCGAAGGGCGCTCCCATATATCGCAAAATCCACATTGGGCATTGCAGCGATAGGTAACATAGTAATTGCATAGTATAGGGTGTTTTACGAGGCGCATATATAGTTTTGAGTTTTTAGTGCTGAACTTTTAGTTTAATCCTCCCCAGCGGCTTACCGCCTTGTTGAAGCTTATGGTTAAATAACAAAAAACACTCACAAATATACTTGCAAGTGCTTTTATTCTTAATGTATTTTAAATTTGTTCCTTATTCGCTTCTTAGCGACTCTACTGGGTTGGTAAACGCTGCTCTTAGCGATTGCGAACCTACCGTTAAAACAGAGATAATCACCGCCAGTACTCCTACAA
Source organism: uncultured Roseobacteraceae bacterium (assembly GCA_964521225.1). Classification (GTDB taxonomy): domain Bacteria; phylum Bacteroidota; class Bacteroidia; order Cytophagales; family Flammeovirgaceae; genus CAYUJH01. Next base: position 13,688 of record CAZFQW010000002.1, on the reverse strand, counting down.
TCAGCAGCATCCACCATTCAACTGAAATCCGATAGGCGAAACCCTCTAGCCATCGGTTCATTGCATACCAAGCTGTTGGAGCGGCAACTACAAACCCAATCACTACCATTGGTATAAAGTCTTTGGTAATTATAAATGTAATCGTTTGTACGGATGCCCCTAGCACTTTTCTCACTCCTATTTCTTTGGTGCGTTGCGTGGCAGAAAAAGCGGCAAGCCCAAATAACCCTACCGAGGCAATTAACAACGAAAGCAAGGTAAATAGGCTGAACATCTTCCCAAATCGAATTTCTGCTTTGTAGAGCCGGTCAAATTCATCTTCAAAAAAATTATATTCAAAAGGATAGGGAGAGTAAGTGCGTACCGATTCTTCAAGCATCGCCAGCGTTTCGCTCAGATTATTAGGCGTAACTTTTACAGAAAGGAAGCGCACATACCATGAAATAGGACGAAGGGCAAGGGGTTGAATTGCCAAATGAAAAGAATGTGTGTGATAATCTTTTGCCACCCCAACAATAGTAGCATACTGCCCCGATAAAAAAACTTGCTTGCCAACCGCACTTTCCGGAGTGAAGCCCAACATTTTTACTGCCGTTTCATTAAGTACACACACTTCGTTTTCTCCATCTTTTTCCTCGTCGTTGAACATCCGCCCAGCCACTAAGGCAATTTCGTAGGTCGATAGATAATCGGTATCGGTGCGGGTTTGGTAAATGTTGAAACGCTCTTCAGAGGTACTGTCATTGGTTACGGTGGTTGAGCTTGTTACCTCAGAGGGTAAATCTAAGGAGGCAGTTACCTGCGTTATTCCCGCAAATTGTTTCCATTGCTCTTTGGCAATTTTTGTGGGGAACTCCCTGTTCACCTGTACATTAATAATTTGCTCGGTAGCATAACCCAACTCTTTGTTCTGAATGAACTGGAACTGCCTAAAAATTACAATGCTGCTTATCGCTAAAAAAATAGCTGCGGCATACTGTAACACTACGAGCCCTCTTTGTAAAAATAATTTCGGCTTTTCGGCTTTTCCTTTCAGCGATTGTATTGGGAGGCTCTTGGCAACATAAAATGCAGGATACCCTCCCGATAGCAGCCCTACACACAAGAGTAAAATAAATAAAGAGAAAAGAAGCTTGGGCTTCTGAAACACGTCTAAAGTAAGGTAGCGCTCAATCAGTTCACCAAATAAAGGCAGTAAAAGTTGTGTAAGTGCCAAGGCGATACACAAAGCAATGCCTGCAATAAGATACGACTCCCCTAAGAACTGAAAGATAATCTGTCGGTACTTTGCCCCTACCACTTTGCGTAGCCCTACCTCGTGGGTACGCTTTACCGAACGGGCAATTGCCAAGTTGATATAATTAATGCACGCAAGCAAAAGAATGGTAATCCCGACGTAGCTGAATAACGTTACGTAGGTATTATTCCCTTTTGTACCTATATCGAAGTTAGCATCTGTATAAAAATGGAATGGAGATAGAGGCTTTGCATAAAAGCTGACCTCCCAAGGGTTGCCCGCATTTTCATTATCGTTTATAAAGTTGTTAGCAAGTGCCGAAAGCTTTGCGTTTAGGGCGGTGAGTTCTTGCTTGTGAGTGGTTTTCATAAATAGGGCATAAGAACTGTTTTGCCAATCGAGTTCTTTTTACTGTTCGGCAAAATAAGTATCCGACGAAAAACTGAGAAGGTACTCAAAATTAAGTGTTGAATTTTGCGGTAAATTTTTCAGAATTCCTTTTACCACAACCTCGTATTCATTGTCTATTGAAAGCACTTTTCCTATGGCTTCTTCTCCTTCAAAAAGCTTGTTGGCGAAAGATTCTGTAAGCAGAATGCTATTGGCATCTTTAAGGGCTGTAGTACCATTTCCTTTTAGCAACTCAAAGGAAAAAACTTCGAGAAAATGTTCGTCGGCAAATAAGCCTTTTTCGTAAAAGTGATGCCCTTTGTAGCCAATGAGTTTTTTCCGCTGCGCTACCAATGTGGTGTTTTGTACTTCGGGGATTTCTTCGCGTAGGGCAACCGACAGCCCTACAGGAACTACGGCAAAGTTTTCAGTACCCATAAATGTGTTGCCTCCTTGTTTTTGATACACCTTGTAAATGCGTTGGGCACCTTCGTGAAAAGAATCGTAGGAAAGCTCGTGTTGCACATATATAAAAATGGTGAGGAAACAGGTGATTCCTAAGGCAAGCCCACCAATATTAATGATGGAATACAATTTCTGTTTTAGCAGACTTCGCCAAGCTACTTTAAAATAGTTTTTAAACATACCGTAATTTTTTAGTTGATGATAGCCCTCAGAAGGCTTAGTTTTATGAGAGAAATAGACTAAAAATATTTGCTCGCTATCTTTCCGTCAAAATCATTTTTAGAGTAAAAAAAATCAAAGCAAAGTCAACGCATTCCCTTAAAAATTTCACAAATTTGTAAAGCAGCCTAAAAAGAAATCGACCTTTTGATTTTAGCAATTAAACCAAATAATTAACCCCAGATGGTAAATATCACTGGGGTTTTATTTTGGGCTTAAATCTGGAATTTCTCTTTGATGTTTTCGGTTACTACTTGCCCGTCGAATAGGTGGATAATTCTGTGGCTGTAGTTCGCATCGGTTGGCGAGTGCGTTACCATTACAATGGTGGTTCCTGCCTTGTTAAGCTCGGTGAGCAAGTTCATTACCTCTTCGCCATGGGCAGAATCGAGGTTACCCGTAGGTTCATCGGCAAGGATTAATTTGGGGTTCGCAATTACCGCTCTGGCAATAGCGACTCTCTGTTGCTGCCCACCCGAGAGCTGCTGCGGGAAGTGGTTTCTGCGGTTCATAATGTTTACACGCTCTAATGCTGCTTCTACTTTTTGCTTTCTTTCCTTTGCGGGTACGTTCAAATATAAAAGGGGAAGTTCTACGTTTTCAAAAACGGTTAATTCATCAATAAGATTAAAGCTTTGGAAAATAAAACCAATATTCCCTTTTCTCATTTCAGAACGTTTGTGTTCTGAGTAGTTAGAAACATCTTGATCAAGGAAATAAAAAGCCCCTTCTGATGGATTATCCAACAACCCAAGAATATTTAGTAAAGTAGATTTACCACAGCCCGAAGGCCCCATAATAGAGACAAACTCGCCTTCTTTTATTTCAACATTTACATTATTTAAAGCTGAAGTTTCAACATCTTCAGTCCGATAAATTTTCATTAGGTCTTTTGTACGAATCATGATTTTAAAATTTTAGAATAAATGAATTTATTAAAGGGTTTAGTTAAAGTAGCTCTATTTTAATACAAGTACTTCGTTATCACCAAAATGGTCGTAAGACGAAGTAATTACTTTTTCTCCAGGCTCTAATCCTTCCATTACTTCAAAGAAATTAGGGTTTCTTCGTCCTATTCTTATTTCTCTTTTTACTGCCCTATTCGCTCCTTCTTCAAGAACATATACCCAATTACCGCCGGTATTTGAGTAGAATCCTCCTACAGGCAATAATATTGCTTGGGCTGAACTTCCAAGTTCTAAACGGATTCTTACCGATTGCCCCGGTTTTAGGTCAGTGGGCTGCTCTCCTACAAAGTCCATGTCTACGGCAAAAGTACCTTCAGAAACGGTAGGGTATTTTTTCGAGATTTTCACATGCCAGTTTTCTCCATTATGAGGGAAACTTCCTTCTTGCCCAACATCTACTCTGGTAAGGTAAAGCTCATCAATTCTCACCCTCACCTTAAACCGGTCGATGATATCAACCTGACCTAACCGTTGCCCTGTAACAATAGACTCTCCCGAACGGATTTCAGGCGTTGTTAACTGGCCATCAATGGGCGCGCGGATTACTAAGTTATCTAAGATATTCCCCACTGCTTCTAAACTTTTCAACATTCTATCTTGCTGAAAATCTAACTGGCTCATTTGGGAAAGCATTGAAATAGAATCTTTTTGGTAGCGAGCATACATTAATCTTTTTCTTTTCATATTGTACTCGTACTGTTCTTTTGCCTGCTCATATTCTCGGTAAGGCACCATTTTTTTTTCGGCAAGGTCTTTTAAACGTTGGTACTGCGGCCCCCAAAGTTGTAGGTTATATTCTATTTCGGCGAGTTGCTGCCTTAAACTCAATTCGTTTTGCTGAAGCGAAAGTCTGGTTTGGCGAGTAGTGTTTATTTGTTCGTACAGACCTGTCTCACGAGTCATTACATTTAACTCTAGGTTAGAGTTGGAAAGCACCATTACGGTATCGCCTTTTTTAACCATTGCGCCAGACTCTCGCACAATATCTTTTACTATACCACTTTCAATGGCATCTATGTAAAAAGTTTCGATAGGCTGAACTGTACCCGTTCTAGGAATAAATTCTTGAAAAGTATCGTACTTAACCGTTGAAACGGTCATTCTCTCTCTTTCAACATTCAACTTAGAACGGCGGTCGGCCAATAAAAAGTTATACATTAAAAGTGAAAGTACTGTTACCCCTGCTATAATGCCCCCTATCTTCTTAGGTGTCCAGGTTTTCTTTTTTATTTTTTTATCCATTCCCATGGCTCAATTCTATTTAGTTGTATTTTTTGTTTTAACATGATTTAGTTATCATGATTTTACTAACAATGTGCCACTTTATAAAATACTGTAAATCAACTATTTAAACTTGAAATTATTCGCAATATTTGGTCGTGTACGCTCAAAAACGTTCGCTGGCGGTCAGTATAGAATCGAAGTGCAATAACAGGTACAATTTTCAGCCTTGCTTCTGAGGCTTCCCAAATATCAATTCCGTTACATTCTGTTTCTTTACAAAGCAGAGTTCTTTATATTACTGGTAAATTTTTCTTTTAAGAGGAGATGATGCCCCCTAGTAATTTTCAAGTATTACTCAAGTTTTAAGGCACTCTAAAAATAGTGGCAATAACACAAAACGGCTATCGACTGAATATGGGAAATACAGTAAATAAATCGGGTAAAATCCTGATGGTAGATGACAACGAAGACTTACTCAAAGCAGCACGAATGTTTTTAAAAAGGCATTTTCTTCAGGTAGATACCGAAAAGAACCCCGAATCTATTCCGGACATTCTCCATAATGAATCGTACGATGTAATTATGCTCGACATGAACTTCACTAAAGATGTGAGCAGTGGGCACGAAGGGTTTTTATGGTTAGATAAAATTTTGAGAATAGACCCCGCCGCCGTTGTGGTTTTAATTACCGCCTACGGAGGTGTAGACATCGCCGTAAAGGCAATTAAAGAGGGTGGAACCGATTTCATTTTAAAACCTTGGGAAAATGAAAAACTGCTCGCCACGCTTAACTCTGCGATGCAGCTCAGAAAATCGAGGATGGAAGTAGAAGCCCTAAAATCGAGGCAAAAACAACTTCAATCAGACTCAAGCAATAAATTTCAGGATATTATTGGGCAAAGTTCCTCCATGATGCAGGTTTTTGAAACCATAGAAATGGTAGCAGGAACAGACGCTAACGTCCTTATTTTAGGGGAAAATGGAACGGGAAAAGAGCTTATTGCCCACGCTGTACATAGGCGCTCAAAGCGCAAAGGAGAAATTTTTATGAGCGTTGATTTAGGTGCTGTAACCGAAACTTTATTTGAAAGTGAGTTATTTGGCCATACCAAGGGTGCTTTTACCGATGCCCGCGAAGACAGAGCAGGAAGGTTCGAAACCGCTTCTGGAGGTTCTATCTTTTTAGATGAAATTGGTAATCTTTCACTGCCCTTACAAGCTAAACTCCTTACTGTTTTACAAAGCAGGCAAGTAGTAAGAGTGGGTTCTAATAAGCCTAAAGCCATTGATATTCGGCTAATCTGTGCTACCAATATGCCTTTGTACGAAATGATTGCCCAAAGTAAGTTCAGGCAAGATTTACTCTACAGAATCAATACCATTGAAATACATTTACCGCCACTCAGAGAACGAATTGAAGACATACCACTTCTAGCAGAACACTTTCTCAATTTTTACGCAAAAAAGTATGGAAAAGAAATTCGCTCGTTCAGTTCTCAGTTACTTAGTAGAATGAATAAATACCACTGGCCAGGAAATGTAAGAGAGCTACAACATGCAGTAGAACGAGCGGTAATCATGAGTAAGGGTGCTATGCTCGAACCAGAACAATTTTTCTTTAGCTCGCCCACTCAAAAAAGTGAGAAAGAAGGCGGAGAACTATCTTTAGAGCATTACGACTTAGAAACTGTTGAAAAAATTATGATTAAAAAAGTGCTTCAGAAGCATAATGGTAATATTACCAAAGCTGCAGGCGAATTAGGTTTAACACGTTCATCATTATACAGAAGGCTAGAAAAATATGGGCTTTAGTAATTTCAGATTTGTCGTTTTACTAAGAGTAATTCTTTTGGTACTCACTGTAAGTGCGCTCGTTTATTTGGTTTTCATTACTGAAAAGTACTTTAGTGCCTCTCTGGTTGGAGTTCTACTTGTATTCGAAGTTATCTCCCTATGTTTATACGTTGAAAATACGAACCGAAAGCTCACTCGGTTTCTAGAACATATTAAGTATTCTGATTTTACCTCTGGTTTTAACTCCGATAACCAAATAGGAAAAAGTTTTCGAGAACTCAACAAAGCTTTCAACGAAGTATTAGAGGCTTTTAGAGAGGCAAGAAGCGAAAAAGAAGAACATTTACAGTATCTTAATACAGTTGTTCAGCATGTTGAGACTGGCTTGGTTGCCTTTAACCAAAAAGGCGAAATTCAGCTAATGAATACCGCCGCCAACCGGTTGTTAAAGGTTGCGCATTTAAGGCAAATCTCTGACTTAAATACCCTCTATCCTTCCCTAAACAAAGTACTTAGCGAGCTTAACCCGGGAGAAACCACCCTTTTCAGAAACTCAAATAATGAAGAATTAGCATTAAATGCTACCGAAATTATTATGAAAGGAAAGCCTTATAAGCTTATCTCTTTTCATAATATCCAAGCCGAGCTACAAAAAAAGGAATTAGAAGCATGGCAAAACCTTACCAAGGTACTACGCCATGAAATCATGAATTCTATCGCACCTATTTCCTCGCTTACCTCTACACTAAAAGACATCCTAGAAGATGAGTTTACTAACCTTGAACCCGGCGAACCAATAAGCCAAGAAACCATAGAAGATGTACAAGAAGCACTTTCTACTATCGAAAACCGCAGCCATGCACTTGCCCGTTTTGTAAATGCTTACAAAGATTTTACACAAATTCCAGCGCCCCACTTTCAGCTTGTGCTAATGGAAGAAGTGATTCAGAATATAAATAGTTTAATGCAGGCTGAGTTTAAAAATAGGGAAATTGAACTGAATTGGAAGATAACTACTCCTTCTCTTAAAATCACCATTGATCCAGAGATGATAGAAATGGTTTTAATCAATTTGGTTAAAAATGCTTTGCAATCTGTAGAAAATACCAAAGGGGGGAAGGTAGAAATAATTGGTGGCCTAAACTCAAATATTCGACCATTTATAGTGGTAAGAGACAATGGCCCAGGCATTATCCCAGAAGCTTTAGAAAGAATTTTCATTCCATTCTTTACCACTAAAAAAGATGGCTCGGGGATAGGTTTGGCACTTTCAAGGCAAATACTCCATAAGCACAAAGGCTCACTTTCCGTTTCTTCAAAACAGGACGAATTAACTGAGTTTATTTTAACGCTCTAAAACTCACTTTCATCAGTATTAAGCTCTTCAGAAACCTCCTTTAACTCTTCTTTTGCAGCATATTTAAAAGCGCCATAAATAGATGCTTTAAATGATTTTATAGCAGATTTAAAATCGCCTTTGTCTTTCTGGATTAAGCCCAAAGTAAAATTCAACTGAGCTTTTGTTTCAAAATCTAACCCTTGGTAAGAAAGTAAATTTCTTATTTCTGCAATCGCGGCGTCGTGTTGGTTTTTCTCGTTCATCGCCAACAACTTAAAATAAGAAACTTTATAGTTGGTAGGTTGTATGTTTAGTGCTTCGTTAGCAGCGTTTATTGCCCCATCGTAGTCCTTTTGCTGAATATAAAGTTCTGCTAATTCCGAATATTTGGCTGCCTTGCGTGCAGGAACTGTTTCGCTATTAATCAAATTAAGCGTATGTTCCACAATTATTTTTTTATCTGTTTTCCGCTCTGCTAGCTTCAGTTTTAACTCATGCGCTGGCGGAAAATTATTTTTCATTTTAAGACAGAAGTCAATTATTTTTTCACATTTCTCATTTTCAAAAACAGAGAAATAGCACTTTGCTATTGCCAACTTATATTGCGGTGTTTTTTCAGCAATTTTATTTTGAAACGGACCATAATCTGCTTTTTGGAATGCCTCGAACGCTTTGGTAAACTCTCCTAATTCGTAATAAGCTACTCCTAATTCGTAGTAGTAGCGTGCTACATCTTTAGGCTGCCCCGAAGTTAAAGAAGCAATTGCCTTTAGCATACTTTGTTTCGCTTTTTCATAATTCCCATTCATGTTGTTATACTTTGCATCGTAAAACAACACCGATAAATCGCTTGAATTTACTTTTCTGGCATCTTCAATATGCCGCCCTGCCTCGTTAAATCTTCCTAGTTTATAAAGCGTTTTAATAATTGCAGATTTATATTCTATCTTATCGCCTGAATTGGTCTCAAATTTAAAAGCTTTGTTAAAAGCCTCTATGGCATCATCGAAACGCTCTTTCCGTTGGTATAACCAAGCCAAACGAGTGTAGGCATGCACGTAGTCTTCTTTAATCTCCACCGTTCTTTCAAACGCTGCAATTGCATTCTCCTCATCACGTAAGTTGATATAGCATTTCCCTTTCTGAAAAACAAACTTGTAATTAGTAGGATTATCGCGAATAGCATTATTATACTCATCGATTGCTGCTCTAAACTGGTTCGATTGTCTTAGTTGCTCTGCTTTTACAAAGAAACCTAAGCCGTCGCCATCTTGCCCAAAAACCTCTTGGAGGCCCCCTATCAATATTAGCAGAATTAGGCAATGAAATTGAATTCGCATATAAAAAGAAAAAAAAATTAAACGGATAATTTATAGATAGTTAAGCTTTTATGGTGTATAGCTTGGTTTCCTAAAAGCTACTATTAATTAGAGAACGACCAACTGCATTAACCTATTTTATGTAATTAGTGTTCTTGCGAGCTTATCTTTTAACCAAGTAAATTGGTATAACGGTTACAAATTTAATAATTATATCAGACTCTATCTCAATACACTGCCACCCAATTGCATAAACTGAATTATATGGGATTTTCAATAAAATTAATTGTTAAGAAGTTTGGCTCTCCAAATTATTTAAGTGTAAATTATAGCTTGTTCATTACATTTGAATATCACAAATCATCTACCGAAATTTTTGTAATTCCGATAACTCTTATACAATTGGAGATATTTCTTTCAAAACCAGTAAATTTAATACAGATATATTCACAACATTTTAATGAGTTTAATTTACTGAAAATCAAATCTTATGGGTAAAAAAATAATCCTTGTCATTTTAGATGGCTGGGGCATAGCAATTAATAAATCGGTTTCTGCTATTGACAAAGCAAATACCCCTTTTATTGACTCCCTCTATGGGAAATATGCACATAGCAAGCTGGAAGCTTCAGGTTTAGCAGTAGGGCTACCAGAAGGGCAAATGGGCAACTCCGAAGTAGGACACATGAATATTGGGGCGGGAAGAGTGGTATACCAAATGCTTGTAAAAATCAATCAGGATGTTGCACAAGGTACTATTAAAGATAATACGGTTTTAAAAGAAGCCTTTTCACATGCGAAAAAAAATGAAAAGAAAGTTCATTTTATCGGCTTGCTTTCCGACGGGGGTGTACACTCTCATATCAACCATTTAAAAGGATTGCTTTCCGCCGCTCATGCCGAAAGTTTAACAGATGTTTTTGTACATGCCTTCACCGATGGGCGAGATACTGACCCACAAGGAGGCATTAACTATATGGAAGAGGTTTCTAAACACATGTCAAAAACTACAGGGCAAATTGCCTCTATAGTGGGCAGGTACTATGCCATGGACCGCGATAACAGGTGGGAACGAGTGAAAGTTGCCTACGATGCCCTCACAGAAGGCATTGGCACGCCCGTTACCAACTTTAAAGACGGTATGGAAGCTTCTTATGCTGATGGAGTAACCGATGAATTTATTAAACCATTAATTGGTATTGATGATACTGGTAACCCTGTAGGAAATATTGAAGAAGGTGATGTTGTAATCTGTTTCAATTTCAGGACAGATAGGGGGAGAGAAATTACCATGGCTCTAACCCAACAAGCCTACCCTGAGCAAGAAATGAAACCAATGAACCACCACTATGTAACCATGACCCGCTACGACGACACTATCAAAAATGTGAAAGTGATGTACGAAAAAGACAACTTGAAAAACACTCTTGGCGAAGTCTTGTCCAAAAATGGCAAAAAACAGATTCGCATTGCCGAAACTGAAAAATATCCACACGTTACCTTTTTCTTTTCAGGCGGAAATGAAAATGAGTTTGAAGGCGAAAAAAGAATTATGTGCCCCTCGCCAAAAGTAGCTACCTACGATTTACAGCCTGAAATGAGCGCTGCTGATATCAGAGATGCCATTAATGAAGAACTCCAAAAGCAAGAAGTCGATTTTGTTTGCTTAAACTTTGCCAACCCGGATATGGTTGGGCACACAGGTGTTTTCGAAGCCGCTATGAAAGCTTGCGAAACGGCGGATGCTTGTGCAAAATCGGTTGTAGCAACTGGCTTAGCCAACGGTTATTCGAGTATTATTATTGCCGATCATGGCAATTCTGATATCATGGTAAACCCCGACGGCTCGCCTAATACGGCACATACCACCAATTTAGTGCCTTGCATTTTTGTAGATGACAGCTATAATAAGCCTTTGAAAGATGGGAAATTGGGCGATTTAGCACCTACTATCCTAAAACTGATGGACGTTGAAATTCCAGAGGATATGACGGGTGATATTTTGGTCAGCTAATGATTACCTCAAAATAAATAGCTAAAGAAATAATTGTATAAATGAAGCGTCCTTTATCTCTTTATATCGATACCTCGGTTATTGGTGGTTATTTTGATGTTGAGTTTGAGAAAGAAACTAAAAGGCTATTTAAGTCTGTACTAAATGGGCAATATAAAGTCATTTATTCAACAGTAACAGAAGATGAATTACTAGGTGCCCCCCAAAAAGTGAGAAAGTTTCTTGAAAATATCCCCAAAGAAATAAAAACGCGTGTAGACCTAACTCAAGAGGCGGTTAGTTTGGGAGATGCTTACATCGCAGAAAAAGTAATAGGAAAAACAAGTCGAGAAGATTGTTTTCATATCGCTTTAGCTACAATTCATAAAGCTGATATACTCGTAAGTTGGAATTTTAGAGCATGTTTAAGTTTTTGTAAGCATTTGAAAATAAGAAATTTAAAGAGCGCAGGCACGAAAATCCAGCGGGGGTTAGGGTGGGTATGAAGGGTGGAAGCTTTGGATTTTCTTGATTTTTTGGTTCGTTTTTCATCAAGGAAAAATGAACAAATGCTAAGACAACGTTACACAAATTATTATTTTATGATAATTCGTTTTTAAGAAATTAAATTTTTAAACATGCTCTTAAGCATATTGTGAATGTACAAAGAATCAGGGGCTATAATTCTGTAAATTTAAAGCATGGCTATTCTACAATTGACATCCGCTCCCCTAAAGAAATGTAGACTATGAAAAAAGAAAATAAAACTACTAATGATGGATTTAAAGCTGTTGATTTTATGCGAAAAACAAGAGATAAAATCAGTAAAGATATTGCCAACATGTCTTATGAAGAGATAAAGGAATATTTTAAAAAAAGGAGAAAGCAGTCTATAAATTAATTATCAGCATAATAAAACTATACTATATGAAACTACTTGAAGGGAAAAACGCCTTGATAACAGGTGCCTCCAAAGGTATTGGAAGGTCAATTGCCTTAAAATTTGCCGAATATGGAGCTAATATAGGATTCACCTATCTATCGAGTGTGGAAAAAGGGGAAGCACTTGTAAAAGAGTTAGAAGCGAAAGGCGTAAAAGCAAAAGGGTTTCGTTCCGATGCTTCGGATTTCGCCGCTGCCGAGCAACTCATTGCCGATTTCACACAAGAATTTGAGACTTTAGATATTTTGGTCAACAATGCCGGCATTACCAAAGACGGCCTGCTCATGCGGATGTCAGAAGAACAATTCGACGACGTAATTCGAGTGAATCTTAAATCGATATTTAACCTTACCAAAGCGGCCGCTAAAGTTTTAATGAAACAACGTGCCGGCTCCATTGTAAACATGAGTTCGGTAGTTGGGGTGCGTGGAAATGCAGGCCAAGCCAACTATGCGGCATCTAAATCAGGTATCATTGGGTTTTCAAAATCAATTGCGCTAGAATTAGGTTCTAGAAACGTTCGCTGTAATGTAATTGCCCCCGGCTTTATAGAAACGGAAATGACGGCATCTTTAGACCAAAAAGTAGTTGAAGAATGGAAAGCAGGCATTCCTTTAAAAAGAGCAGGGGCTGCCGAAGAAGTTGCCGACCTTTGTGCTTTCTTAGGGTCCGATATGTCGAAGTACATTACAGGGCAGGTAGTAGAAATTAATGGAGGAATGAATACCTAATGGAGGGGCAGACGTATTCGTTTTTTTTTCGACACTAACAGTTTTTTTCTTTAAAATAAATTGAACTTTTATCTAACTGAAAAATAAAAAATGAGTCAAACTTCAAAATTTGGACCCGGTGTTGTTTCGGGCAAACCTCTTGCTGAGCTGCATGCCTTCGCAAAAAAACATCAATTTGCAATGCCTGCGGTAAATGTAATAGGCACTAACTCGGTAAATGCAGTAATGGAAACCGCTGCGGAAATCAATTCGCCTATCACACTCCAGTTTTCTAACGGAGGGGCATCTTTCTATGCAGGGAAAAGCCTCAATAACGATGGACAAAGAGCCGCCGTTGCAGGTGCCGTTTCTGGTGCTGAACACGTTCACAGAATGGCTGAATTATATGGCGCAACCATTGTGCTGCATACAGACCACGCCGCTAAGAAATTACTTCCTTGGATTGATGGAATGCTCGATGCCGGCGAAAAGTTCTACCAAGCACATGGTAAACCGCTTTTCAGCTCGCACATGATTGACCTTTCGGAAGAACCTTTAGAGGAAAACATTGAAATCTGTAAGCGATACTTAGAGCGTATGCATAAAATTGACATGACGCTTGAAATAGAATTAGGAGTAACAGGCGGCGAAGAAGATGGCGTAGACAATACCGATGTGGATAGTTCTAAGCTTTACACACAACCCGAAGAAGTTGCCTATGCTTACGAAGAACTAAAACAAATAAGCGATAACTTTACCGTTGCTGCTGCTTTCGGGAATGTACATGGTGTTTACAAACCCGGTAATGTGAAACTTACGCCAAAAATTCTTCACAACTCTCAAGTGTATATTCAAGAAAAATTGGGAACGGGTGAAAAGCCAGTTTTCTTCGTTTTCCACGGCGGTTCTGGTTCGTCTGTTGAAGAAATTAGAGAAGCCATTGGCTACGGTGTAGTGAAAATGAATATCGACACCGACTTACAATGGGCATACTGGAAAGGAATTAAAGATTTCTACGTGAAAAACGAAGGCTACCTCCAAGGGCAAATTGGCAACCCCGATGGCGACGACGCTCCCAATAAAAAAT
>CAZFQW010000001.1:0-29066 GCA_964521225.1 uncultured Roseobacteraceae bacterium | reverse complement strand
TTCCCATTGTAGATGCGTACATTCGGTAGGGGCTAATTTTCCCCAAATTATGTTGAGTAAGGTAGTTTTGCCAGCACCATTCATCCCTACTATTCCGTTAATACTGCCATTGCCAATCTTTAAGCTAAGATTATCTAAAACAATATGACCCTTAAACGATTTATGCAGACCTTGGATAGACAACATTAAAGGTAGTTTTTGAGGTTAACAATAGCTTTACGGCCATACACAAAAAGCATTACAAAAGGCACGGGTGCTAGAAAAGGAACAACAAGACTAAAGGTAACAAAGCCAACTAAAAATCCATTGAGCTGTAGCGGCTGGTTAGGCTCATAAAGTGCGTATTTCATTACAATGGCGAAAGAAATGATGAAAAGCCCGGCAATAAATGTATAGAGGGAAAGAAACCACCATTCAGCATAAAAAATGAGTGATAGCGCTAGGAAGGGGGCTGTAAAAATGAGAAAATGGATAGCGGCTATTTTTACTTTGTGGAATAATATTTTTTTAGGAGCGTGGCCAACAGTTTCTAGCATTAAAATGGGTTCACTTTCCATATAAAACCCACTGACAATTAACCCTAAAGTGATGACACCCAAGGGCATGGCAAAAGGTGTTTTTAGCAAGCTTAGCGCAACAATATATAAAAGTAAAAGAGGTAAAAAGCTCTTTCTAACGCCGCTTTTCCATTCAAATGCAGGGGTCATTATAAAAGGAAGGGGAATGATTTTTATATTTAGTACCTGCTTTTTAATTGGAATATGAGCAATTACCCCAATCCCAAGTAGTAAGGTAAGTGCTTGTAGCCAATACCATTTTAAGCTTAAAGTAGCAATAAACACCAGACCGATAGCAAGATATTCTAGCACAAAAAGAATTTGCGGCTTAATAGGGAAATGCACCAAGAAGCCTTGGTCGGCTCGTTGGAAATGAACGGTTGCAAGGGTACTTAGCACTAAAAAAACACTAAGATTTGCAGCAGAAGAATTTTTTAAAACATCCCAAAATCCGATACTTAAATAAATTAGAAAACCAAAAACTATGATGAGGCGAACGGTTCCTATTTCGAGCAGAAACCGTTCGCCTTGCTTTATTCTTAATAATAAAAAGTGAAGGTACATCAAGAATGTTCTTAAGTTATAACGTTTGGCTAATGTCGAAGCCTTCTAAGTATTCAGCTACTCTTTTTACAAACATACCTCCTAAAGAGCCGTCGACAACTCGATGATCATAAGAGTGTGAAAGATACATTTTGTGTCTAATTGCAATTACATCTCCTTCGGAGGTTTCGAGTACGGCTGGCTTTTTACTGATTGCCCCAAAAGCCATAATTGCTACTTGAGGTTGCATAATAATAGGGGTGCCTAAGATATTTCCGAAAGTGCCAATATTAGAAATTGTATAAGTGCCGCCCTGTATATCGTCCGGAGATAGCTTATTCTCTCTGGCTCTTTTTGCCAAATCGTTTACCTTAAGTGCTAAGCCGATTAAACTGTAGTGGTTGGCATGTTTAATTACAGGAACTATTAAATTACCCGAAGGTAAGGCAACAGGTACACCCACATTTATACCACTGTGCTTGATTATTTTATCGCCATCGACCGAAATATTAATCATGGGGAAATCTGCAATGGCTTTGGCGATAGCTTCAACAAAAATAGGGGTGAAGGTAAATGAACCACCATGCTGTTGTTTAAAGCTGTTTTTAATTTTATTTCTCCAATTGACAACCGCCGTTAAATCAGCCTCAACAAAAGACGAAACGTGTGGCGAAGTTTGCTTAGAAGCCACCATACGTTGGGCAATCATCTTACGCATTCGGTCCATCTCTATAATTTCAGCAGGACCATTGGAGGAAGCAGAGGCAGAAATTGAAGGCTCATAGACTTCTTTTTCTGCTTTTTTAGTAGGGGCAGGGGGTACTACAGAGGTAAGTGAAGAGGCTTCATCTTTCAATTGCTTTTCTTCGATATAATTTAATATATCACTTTTGGTAACTCTGCTTTCTTTCCCACTTCCCTGTATTTTTTCTAACTCCTGTAAAGAAATATTTTCGGTTTTAGCGATGCTTTTCACCAAAGGAGAGTAAAACCTATCAGAGGCAGCAGTGTTTAAAGGATGATTTTTACTTTCATACCCATTTATATGAGGGGCTTCCGCTACTAAAGCAGGGGCTAACTCAGCTTGTGGCGAGTCAATAGAATTGCTGTTAGAATTCCCCCCTTCTTCCTGAGATACTCTTACACGAGCAACAGGTTTGCCTACTTCTACGACATCTCCTTCGTTTACTAAGAGCTCTTCAATAACCCCATCGTATGTGGCAGGGACTTCAGTATCAACCTTATCGGTTGCAACTTCAAGAACAGATTCATCTTGTTCAATTGTGTCGCCTACATTTTTCAGCCAACTCAGTACCGTGGCTTCCATAATTCCTTCTCCCATAGAAGGCATTACCATATCTACTAATCCCATAGCAAAATTGAATTGGTTAAGGTGTTTAAGTTTATATATGTTGTTTACTGATGCGCAAAAGTAAGAAATTTAAAACACCTCTAAATAGTTGTTTACAGTATAAAAAAAAGAAATAGCATTTTTTTGTTTTAATATTTATGCTCGCGAGTAACTTATTTTAGATAAGCAGAAGTTACTGTTCTTTGTAGAGAATTGTACTGCCGAAAAGCGGGATGTATTTTAAAGTTGTTAATTTTAAGTATATTTATATTTATGTTTGTGAACTAAACATTAACAAATAGTTTTATGATGCGACACTCGAAACTCTAATAATTAACCATAACCAAACAAGCTATGTTATATTTCTTAGTGTTTATTATACCCTTTACGGTGGTAATGATTTACCTCACTAATCGTAATAGAAAGGTAAAAGAAAAGTATGGGCTTTTACTGAATCGTATGACCTTGATAGCCTCTCAAACTAAAAGCTCTATTAATTTGAATGAATTAAGTAAAGGCACTTTGCTTAATTACGATGATATCAAGAAGCTTGAAGTAGAGCTACAAAAGTTAGAAACTATCGCCCAATTAGCACCGTCTAAGTTTATTTCAAACACATTTAATTCAAGATGGAAACAGCTTGAGTTTATCGAACACAAGCTAAGAGCAGTAGAAAAAGCAGTAAAAAGCCAGACATTCACTGCATAACGGTATTACAACAGCAATTAAATTTGAAGGCATATTATTAAGTTAGTATGCCTTTTTTTTGATTTTATATCTTCAATAAAAAGAAAATTAAATGTCGTCGCACCATATTGTAACCGAGAACCAAGAACCTGCTATAATTATTACAGATAGTGAGTTTGACATTACAGTACTCGAAGGGCTGCTAGAGTGGGGGAGCAAGCTCATTGTAGTGGATAGTTCCCTTAAAAAAGTAGTAGTCGATCTAGGAATAAAAGTAGATGAAGTAATTTGCCGCTTACAAGAGGTTGAAAAGGTTAAAAAGCTGCTTGAAATTCAATATCCACATTACCAACTTTTTGTGCATGAAGAAACAACGATAGAGGAAATTGTATGCGGCTACTTAAATGGGCAGCGTAATTTCTCTTTTAATATACTCACTAACAACGAGGGATTAATTACAAACACCAATGTATATTCAGGGTTAAAACAAATAGTAGTCTACCAAAAAAAATACAGAGGTAATTACGTTTTAAAAGGGGCTTCGTTTAGCAAATGGTTTGTAAAAGATAGCCTATTAGAGGTGGTTTCTGTCGGAAACAGAGAAGGAAAATATCATACAAGTAACCTTAAAAGCACTACTAAGGGTTCTTTTAAAGTAATTGAGAATGGAGTAGCTGAGATTAAGGCAAATAATGGCGATTTTTTGGTGAAATACACAGTAGCTTAAAAGCTAAGGCTATGAATACCAAGAACTAAAATCCCCTATTATAAGGGATTTATACAATGTGATTAAATATGCATCTTTGTAAAATAGGATAACATATAATATCCATCAGCCAGCTATGAAATAAAAATCGGGCTCTTCACAGGGTCTGATTTTTTAGTATTAGATACTCTAATTTTAAAGCAATACTGTACGCTTCGCAGTTATATTCTAGCCAAGTCAGATTGTTTTTAGCGAGGTTTCTAGCTAATTTATTTTCATAAGGAGTCATAAGCCCTATAATAAAAAAGGGGAACGCTAAGGGCAAATTGTCAAAATCAATTTGGGGGGCTTTTGAGCCCAACTTCATTAGTGCATTGGCAAGGATTATCTTTCCTAAGAGATATTCTTCTTTATGGAAAACCTCCTCAATATCGCTACTTATCTTTTTTGCCCATTTTTTCTTAAACTCAGCATCAAATACACAGAGTCTAGCCAAATGATATAAAATCATGCTTTTATTAGCATAATGATGTGAAGACTCATAAGGATATGTTAAGTGATAATTTTTCTCTAAAATAAGTTCAATGAGCCTTACAGCATTTAAATCATACTTATCTTTAGGTAAATTATAATGCCCAAAGCAAGAAAGTAAATTGCAGGTTACACACAAGTCAAACTCATAATACATTGTATCGCCCGACCAAGTAGTGTAGGTTTCTATATCTTTTAAAAAATCGAAAGTATTTTCTACTGTTTTCCTGTAAGAATTAATATGAACTTCAGCCCTTCTTTTTAAACCATATACTTCAGCTAAAGTATGCGGCTTAGCGATGTAAGCAAGCGCACTGTCATCTAAATCGTCCGGAATATGAAAATGCTTATGGTTAAAAATAATCTTGCTATTTGGGAAAGCATTTTTTGGGTGTTCCTGCCAAAAGTTATAGGTAACCCCGCCTGCTTTATTTTTATATAAATGGAAGTTTTTATAGGCATTCGCTTTTATTCTACGGATAATTTTTTTTGCCTCCTTATTGGTAATTGTATGGATACATCTATTTAAAATAAGCAATATCAAAGAAGTGAAAAATAAATTATTGTCAGCCCTTCGGTAATTTGTAAAAGCGAATTTTCTGAAAGAGGGGAAAATTCCTTCTGAGGGATGCATTTCAGTAGATTGTTGGCGTTCTTCAATCTTTTGTAGTAAAATATTGATTCTCTGCATATAAAATTTCTAATATCAATTTGTTAAGTAATTATATATTCCTACTTTTGCACTCCTTTTAAAGAAGGATAAGGAATTAAATGTCTTATCTTCTTTTGAAGCTTAACGTTTATTCTTGAGAAATACGACGACCCATGCCAGGATTAATAGGAAAGAAATTAGGAATGACCAGCATATTCGATGAGAACGGTAAAAGTGTTGCCGGAACTCTCATTCAAGCTGGTGGATGTGTAGTTACACAAGTGAAAACTACAGATACTGACGGATACAAGTCAGTGCAACTTGCTTTTGATGAAGCAAAAGATAAAAATACTCCAAATGCTTTAAAAGGGCACTTTAAAAAAGCAAGTACAACTCCAAAACGTAAAGTTGTTGAGTTTAAAAACTTCGATGCAATGGAGGTTAATTTAGGAGATACCCTAAATGCTACAGATATTTTCGCTGAAGGCGAGTACGTAGATATTTCAGGCACAAGTAAAGGTAAAGGCTTCCAAGGTGTTGTGAAAAGACACAATTTTGGAGGTGTTGGGCAGTCAACTCACGGGCAGCACAACCGCCTACGCCATCCGGGTTCAATAGGTGCTTGTTCTTATCCAGCACGTGTTTTTAAAGGTTTAAAAATGGCTGGTCGTATGGGCAACCAAAGCGTTAAAGTCACTAACCTTAAAGTATTGCGTGTTTATTCTGATAAAAATTTGATTTTAGTAAGCGGTGCTATTCCGGGTGCTAAAAACTCTTACGTAATTATTGAAAAGTAAAATTGCCATGGAATTACCGGTTATTAGTACAAGTGGAAGCGAAACTGGAAAAACAGTTAACTTACCCGACGAAATATTTGGCGTTACTCCCAACGACCATGCAATATATTTAGACATAAAGCAGTACCTAGCAAATCAGCGTCAAGGAACTCACAAGTCTAAAGAAAGAGCCGAAATTACAGGTTCTACAAGAAAAATAAAGAAACAAAAAGGTACAGGTACAGCTAGAGCTGGTAGTATAAAATCTCCTGTATTTAGAGGTGGAGGTAGAGTTTTTGGTCCAAGACCAAGAAACTACAGTTTCAAACTAAATAAAAAGCTTAAAAGGTTAGCTCGCCGCTCAGCTTTGTCTTATAAAGTAACAGATTCTAACTTAACAGTTTTAGAAAATTTTACTTTCGACGCTCCACGCACTAAAGAGTATGCTGCTCTATTAGATAACTTAAAGTTAAATAACAGCAAAACCCTGTTAGTACTTCCAAACAAAGACGAGAATATTTATCTCTCTTCTAGAAATCTGCCTAAAGCGAAAATCGTTACCATCGATTCTTTGAATACATACGACATCCTTCATGCAGATAACGTAATTGTTTGTGAAGGTACAGTAGAAAGTTTTTCAAAATTTTAAGCTACTTCAACAATGCAAGTATTATTGAAGCCTATTATCACTGAAAAAGCTACCGAAGGAAATGAAAGCGGTACTTACGTATTTGTGGTAAACAAAAAGGCAAATAAAATTCAGATTAAGAAGACCATAGAAAATACTTATGGTGTAACCGTTGATGGTGTAAGAACTGTTAACGTTGCTGGAAAATCAAAATCCCGCTTTACAAAAGCTGGGTTGATACAAGGTCGTGCTGCTTCGTACAAAAAAGCTTATGTTTCACTTTTAGAAGGTGAAATGATAGACATCTACGAAGGAACTGAAGAATAACAATTTAATAATTAAGGAACTCTGTTTATCCGAGAAAAAAACAGAATAAAATAGTTTAAAATGGGTGTTAAAAAGTTAAGACCAATTACGCCTGGTACAAGATATAGGGTTGCTCCTACGTTCGAAGAAGTTACAAATTCTTCGCCTGAGAAATCTTTGCTTGCACCAAAAAAGCGTTCAGGTGGTAGAAACCACACTGGTAAAATGACTATGCGATATCTTGGTGGTGGACACAAGAAGAAATATCGTATAGTAGATTTTAAAAGACAGCGTCATGGAGTCCCTGCTGTTGTAAAGTCAATTGAGTACGATCCTAACCGTACTGCAAGAATTGCACTATTATATTATGCTGATGGTGTAAAAACTTATATTCTAGCTCCGGAAGGTCTGCAAGTAGGTCAAACAGTTGTATCTGGTCCAGATGCAACTCCTGATGTTGGAAACACATTGCCTCTTTCAGTTATCCCTGTTGGTACAATTGTACACAACGTTGAAGTTAGGCCTGGGCAAGGTGGAAGTATGGTAAGAAGTGCTGGCGCATATGCTCAGTTATTAGGTCGTACAGGAAAATACGCCTCTCTGAAATTGCCTTCTGGTGAAACGAGAATGGTATTAGCTACTTGTTATGCTACTATTGGAACTGTTTCTAATGGTGACCACATGAATGTGAGACTTGGTAAAGCAGGTAGAAGCCGCTGGTTAGGTCGCAGGCCCAGAACTCGTGGTGTTGCGATGAACCCAGTCGATCACCCAATGGGTGGTGGTGAAGGACGCTCTTCTGGAGGACATCCACGTTCTAGAAACGGACTTTATGCTAAAGGACAAAAAACACGTTCTTTAAACAAGTATTCTGATAGATTAATTATTGCCAGAAGAAAAAGTAAAAAATAATGGCTAGATCACTCAAAAAAGGACCATACATCGACTATCGTCTCGAAAAGAAAGTTGATAAATTGAACGAATCAGACAGGAAGTCAGTAATTAAGACTTGGTCTAGAAGATCTATGATTTCACCTGATTTCATTGGTCATACATTCGCTGTACATAATGGTAATAAATTTATTCCAGTTTATGTAACAGAAAACATGGTTGGGCACAAATTAGGTGAATTTGCGCCAACTCGTAACTTCAGAGGTCATATTGCTAAAAAAGATAAAGGTAAAAGATAATGGAAGCAGTAGCGAAATTAAACAACTCACCCATTGCTCCCAGAAAAATGCGCCTTGTAGTAGATAGCATCCGTGGGAAAGAGGTAAATACAGCATTAAATATTTTAAAGTTTCAATCGAAAGCGGGCTCTCCTGTAATTGAAAAACTCTTGCTTTCTGCCATTTCAAACTGGGAACATAAGAACGAGGAAGTAGAAATTGAAGATGCTAACTTGTTTATTAAAGAGGTTTACGTATCAGAAGGTAAAACTTTGAAAAGATTCCGTCCGGCTCCACAGGGTCGTGCACACCGAATCCGTAAGCGTTCTAACCATGTAACTTTAATCATCGACTCTTTAGAGCCAGTTGTACAAGTTGCTGAATCAGTTGCAGAAAAAGAATCAAATACAGATATTCAAAACGAATCATAATCTTATGGGACAAAAAGTAAATCCAATAGGCTTTAGATTAGGTTTTGTTAGAGGATGGGAATCTAGTTGGTATGGTGGGAAAGATTTCTCTGACAAACTTTTAGAAGACGAACAAATCAGAAAATATGTTGCAGCCCGTCTTCCAAACCCACGTGCAGGTATTTCACGTGTAATTATTGAGCGAACACTTAAGCGTTTAACACTTACTATCAATACAGCCCGTCCGGGGGTGGTAATTGGGAAAGGTGGGGCAGAAGTGGATAAAATCAAAGAAGAGCTTAAGAAACTGACGGGTAAAGATGTTCAAATCAATATCTTTGAAATAAAGAGACCAGAAATAGACGCAAAATTAGTAGGGGAATCAATTGCTCAGCAATTAGCGAATCGTGTTTCTTACAGAAGAGCGATGAAGCAAGCGATTTCTAATGCAATGCGTGTAGGTGCAAAAGGAATCAAAATTAAAGTTTCAGGTCGTTTAGGCGGTGCTGAAATGGCTCGTGTAGAAACGTATAAGGAAGGTCGTATCCCTTTGCATACAATTCGTGCAGATATAGATTATGCAATTTCTGAATCTCATACAGTATATGGTAAAATAGGAATTAAGGTATGGGTATTTAAGGGTGAAATATATGGCAAGCCAGATTTAAGCCCGAATGCAAATGCAGGAGGAGGATCATCTAAGAATGAAAACCGTGGTGGCGGTGCTCCTGGGCGTAGGCGCGGAGGTAACAGCGGTGGCGGAGATCGCAGAAGAAGAAAGAACTAATTTTCTCTTAAACTGTATTTGATTCTATTAAAAACCTACTCAATGTAATTTGAGTAGGTTTTTTTGCTTCTATAGCTTATTCTTACCAGAGAAAAACTTAAGAGTTAAGTATGCAATTAATTATTAGGATTCTATTCTTTTCGGGGTTACGCCTCTTTTTTAATTCTACTTCTTTCGCTCAGGCTGAGCAAAAGGAAATTGTAATTACAATTAATGATTTTTTTTATGAGCCTCAACCCGAAATTTCAGATATAGAATATACCCTAAGATTACTCAGATTGATTGGAAGCGCAAACGATAATGAAGTGCCCCTTCATCTATTTATTGATACCACTCGCTCTAGTTATATTCAAAATACTATCTCTTACTACCTCAAAAGTTCTACTCATCGGCTAGGGAACTTAGGTGATAGTAGAACAATGCAGTTAGCCGATTCACTGCCTGTTCAAGTAATTCCGACTACTTATCGCTTTAATAGTAAGAGGCTAAATACAGCGTTTACAAACCTGAATGTAGAAGAAAAAGGGGCACATTTTGAAGCATACTTAGATGAATATGCAACATTATTACTCGAAGACTTTACCTTACATGATGACATCTCAACTGCTGCGTTAGGAAAACCCATGAAACAATTCTTATCATTTGATATGAATGATTTAAACGCATTTGCCCTACCCGTTTTTTTTGAAAAACTAGCCGACAGAGGATATAAGTTTATTACCGTAGAAGAAGCTTTTAAAGATTCTCTTTTTCAAGTAATCAATAATTTTGAAAGCCCGTTAGATTCTATGCTTAGGCATCCGGCTTCAGTGTTTTCATTGGAAGATTTTTATAGAAACAACCCTTGGTTAGAGTGGCGAACAGAAGCGATTTTTCAATCGCTTGATGACTCACAGAGAGTAGGGCAAATGCTTGTAATTGCCGCTGGTATACTAGGAAGACCCGATGCAGTGGTAGAACAATTAGTTGCTCAGCAAAAAGTTGGGGGGGTTTTACTTCTAAAAGGCTCTGTAGACGATTTTAAAAAGAGAACTAAAAAACTAGATTCTATTGCATTGTATAACTCATCGTTACCCCTGCTGTATAGTGCCGATGCTGAGCCGAGTTTGATAAATACGAAAATTGCAGGTATTCAAAAAGTAATGAAAACCAATAAGCACAAAAATAGGGCGGAGGTAGATTCTACTACAAAAATCATTTCAGAATCTTTAAAGAACTTGAATATACTTCATAACTATGCTCCCGTTGCCGATATGAGTCCTAACAATGCAGCGATAGGGAATAGAACTTTTGGGAACGATTTTAAAATAGTGGCAGAGTACTGCAATGCTTTTATAAAATCTAGTCAGTTAATGGGAGTTGCTGCCACCGTAAAACACTTTCCCGGGCATGGCTATGTGAAAGGGGACAGCCATATTACGTTACCAGTAATTGATGGCGAACTTTTAGAAGCACCCATCTACCAATTGTTTATAGACAGCGGTGTAGTAAGCATAATGGTAGGGCATATTGCTGTAAAAAATAATGAACGTTACAATACCGACGGGCTGCCCGCGAGCTGTTCAAAAGAAATTATTTCAGGTTTACTGAAAGGGGAAATGGGATTCAAAGGCTTGGTAATTACCGATGCTATGAGAATGGGGGGAGTGAGCAGCGTGCCCGATGCCCCTTTAAAAGCAGTAAAAGCGGGCTGTGATATGTTGCTGATGGTAATAGATGAAGAAGATGCGGTTGCCTCAATATTAAATGAAATGGAAAATAGCCGCTCTTTTAAACAACAGGTGTATCAATCTGTTAAAAAAATAATTAAACTTAAACTCTGCTTAGGGGAGATTAAAGGTACTCCAACTTTTGATTTAAGCTTTTAAGTTCAACCTGAGAAATAAAAAGCAAAAAATGTTTGCATTAAATGAACATTTTTGTGTTCATTCTGTTGTATGTTTATACTATTATTGTATATACAATATTTTATTTAAAATATTTACTTAAATCGAAATTCTAAAATGAAAAAGTTTCAGAAAATTGCACTACCATCTTTAGTTATTTTACTAAGCTTTGCATTTACAAGCGAAAAACCGACTGTTTATAATGTCGATACTTCTGCAAGTAGCATTGTATGGACGGGTAAAAAAGTAACAGGCGAGCACACAGGTAATATCAGTGTTGCAAACGGAAACCTAGAGATGGATGGAAATAAAGTAACAGGGGGTTCTTTTGAAATAGACATGAGTTCAATTACTTGTACAGATCTATCGGGCGGTACAGCAGAAAAATTATTAGGTCACTTAAAGTCTGATGATTTCTTTGGGGTTGCTAACCATGGAACAGCTAACTTAAAAATCACAAAAGCTGTATGGCAAGGTGAAAACAATTACAAGATAACAGGCGACTTAACAATTAAAGGTACTACAAAAGAAATTAAATTCCCTGCAACTATCGCTGAAGATGGAGGAAAAGTAACAGCTAATGCAACAATCGTTGTAGATAGAACGGAGTATGACATTCGTTATGGTTCAGGAAGTTTTTTTGATAATTTAGGGGATAAAACTATTTATGATGATTTCACGCTAGAGGTAAGCTTGGTAGCGAACAATTAAATGTATACCACATAAATACAGTTAATGTTTTAAAGAGGGATTAAGGGTTTCAATCTTAATCCCTTTTATTTTTTATAAATCAGAGCAACTGCATGCGCCGCAATGCCTTCTTCTTTCCCTACAAAACCAAGCTTTTCAGTGGTAGTCGCCTTTAAAGAAATATCTTCTTGGTGAATTTGCATTATCGCTGCTAAGCACTTTTGCATTTTTGGGATATAAGGGTTAATCTTCGGTCTTTGTAAACAAATTGTAGCGTCTACATTACCCACTTCGTATCCCGCATTACGAATGAGAAGCAAAACTTCTTTTAGTAATATTTTACTATCAATACCTTTGTATTGCGGGTCTGTATCAGAAAAGTGATAGCCAATATCACGCAAGGCAGCAGCACCTAAAAGCGCGTCACAAATTACATGGATTAACACGTCGGCATCGGAGTGCCCCACTGCACCGTGGGTATGTTCAACTAAAATTCCTCCCAACCAAAACTCTTCACCTTTCGCAAGCTGATGTACATCGTAGCCTTGCCCAATTCGTATATTAAAAGACATTTAATCAATAAATTTTTGAATAATTGTATATTTCCCAGTAGTCCACTCAGGGTTCAATCGTTTTAAGCTTGTTACTGCCGCTTGTGTAGCAAGTTGTTCGCTAGTAAAGCCTAAGCCAGCACCATAAATATTCATACTTTTGCCTGTTCCTAATTGTAAGGTAGCCATTACAACCACGCCATGACCTGTTTTCCCTGTAGCAGCACCTTTAATAATCATTAAATCATCGTTTACAAGCTCGGTAAGCTTTTGCTTCGCCATAAACTCAGCGTCCATTTGGTTAGGCATGTTTCTTACACTCATGAAATCGCCTTTTCCATCTTTCACATTTTTATAGATATAAACCGCTGACTGCGAACATGCCAAAAAATTAACACCGAATAATAAAAAGAGAATTCCGAATAACTTTTTCATTAGATTTAATATTTGAATTAAAAGCACCTTTTCACAGATTTTATTTATTGTACTTGTTAAAAAACACTCTTAACAAGCACGCTATCAAAATAACAAAAATGAATACAAGAACCCTATTAATCTTTGTGGCAATTTCAGGGGCTGTTGCGGTAGGATTAGGTGCCTTTGGTGCACATGCGCTCAAAGACTTTCTACTCCAAAATCAAAAAGCGACAACTTACCAAACAGCGGTTAGCTATCACTTTTACCATACGCTCGCCCTATTTTGTATTGGTTTAGCTCAGCATATTTTTGACAATAAGCTAATACAAAGAGCCGGGCTTTTTATTGGTATAGGGCTACTAATTTTTTCTGGCTCTTTGTATACTTTATGCTTTACCAATCTTGGGGTTTTAGGAGCAATTGCACCCATAGGGGGTGTTTTTCTTATTCTAGGTTGGTTACAGTTAGCGTATGCTTTCTATCAATTTAGATTAGACAGTAACCATTCGTAAGTACTCGAACAAAATTAAATGGTGTTTAATATGAGATAAACATCTGGAAATGAGAGGATTCTCCTCAAATTAAATTAGGGCAAGTCCTTAGTTTGTAAATCCTAAATAAAGAACATCTGCTATTTTTAGTTACTTCCTGTGGTTTTTTTCTTAGGAAGTATATTCGCAGTGATACTAATTCTTTCTTGAGGGTTTGAAGCATTAGAAAAAATAGTAATCACTTTATTTTGAATCCCCATTTTACCCGTACTGTTGAATTTGATTAAAATCTCTGCAGTTTCGCCCGGTATGATAGGCTCACGAGGCCACTCGGGGGCAGTACACCCGCAGGTAGTAGCCACATTGGTAAGCACTAGAGGGGCATTACCAGTGTTCTCAAAAGTGAAAGTATGCGCTACAACATCTCCTTGATAAATATCACCAAATTCGTGTGTACTTACCGCAAACTTAATTTTAGGAGCTGTTTCTTGCGCCTGTACATTCAAATTAAGTAGTAGAAACAAAAGGCTAAACGCCAAAAAGTTAATCTTTTTCATAGAACTATTTTTATAAATGAAATTAGGTTTCAACCCAAAGTTAACGAAAAAACTGTGGTAGAAAGTTTACTAGATACAACTCTGTTGTTGCACGAGTGAACGCAGTGTATAACCACCTGAGCCATTCAATGTTGTACATTTCCTCTTTTATAAAGCCCATATTTACAAATACGGCATCCCACTGCCCCCCTTGCGACTTGTGGCATGTTAGTGCATAGGCAAATTTAATTTGTAGGGCATTCAGATATTCGTCGTTCTGGATAATTTCATTTATTTTTAACTGCTCGCTGCCTTGCTGCTGCACATACGACTGAATTACATTGGCAAAAAGTTCTTCCTGTTCTTCAGTACTTAAATTCGGTTTAAATGAATGAAGCGTATTGAGGTGCACCTTGGCTTCAAATGCAGGATGCTCCGGGTAATCGACCATTTGTAACGTAAGGTCAGCAAATCGGAAGCCATGAATTTCCTCAATATTATTCACTCTCTGTATTTGGACAAATTCGCCATTTGCTAAAAAACCAGAAGGAGAATCGGGAGGAAGCCAATGATAGTTATTTTTAACAATCATCAAAAAATCTCCTGCATCAATTTCTTCTTCACTCATGTGAATCTGAGAACGAATCATCTTATTAAATTGAGTAGCTTCTCTGTTTGATCTACAAACTATGCAAGTATTTTCGATGCCAAATTTATTGTAAGCATACCTTAAGCCATCTTCAAGTTTTTGGTCATTCATTCTATAAATATCTTTATAGCTCTTTGTACTTATCTTGAGTCCAAAAGAATCTTTCCTAATTTGCTCCCTTAGCTGAGTAGCATTGGCTAAAATGCCAGAATCTTGTTCTTGGCGCACTACTTCATGAAGCTCAGTTGCAGTAATAGACAGCCCGAAATTTGAAAGTGTATCTATATCTAAAGCAGGGCTAACGGTTTGATGTACTGGAGGAAGTTGAGCGGTATCGCCTACCAAAATTAATTTATTGCCAGCTTCTTCATTTTCAAAAACAAAACTGATAAGTTCTGCTAAAAGGCTACGTGAACTTGATGCACCATAATGACCCACCATAGAGGCTTCATCCACTATAAAAATTGTTTTTTTATGTGTATTAGATTGCCTTACAAAACGTATATAACCAGAAGTATTATCTTCTTCTGGTTTATAAATGATTTTATGAATTGTAAAAGCTTTTCTTTTAGCATAAGAAGACATCACTTTGGCCGCTCTGCCTGTTGGCGCTAAAAGCTGATATTTAAAGGTAACGTACCTCAGTGCTTTTACAACAGAAGAAATTAATGTTGTTTTACCAGTACCTGCATATCCCTTTAATAAGAAAGTGGGCTTTTCTTCCTCTTTATCCTGAATAAATTTACTGAGGAGATTAAAGGTCTCTTCTTGCCCTTTTGTAGGAGTATAGGGGAAGTTTTGGTTTAAAAGCTCTATGAGATTTGACATACTTTATGAAATATTTTCTATCGCATCTTTCAAAATTCTATAAAACTTAAACACATCCGTAAAATTATTATACAAAGGCACAGGGGCAACTCTGATTACATTGGGTTCTCGCCAATCGGCAACTACCCCATTTTCAGAGAGATATTTAAATGCCAGCTTCCCATGTATGCTTAAAACCAATGAAAGCTGACACCCACGGGCTTCAATATCTTTCGGGGTGATACTGGAAATATCAATTTTATCTTGTTCTTTATTGAGGAGTTCAACTAAAGATTCTAAGTAGCCAGTTAGTTTTCTACTTTTTGCAATTAAACGATGCATGCCTGCTTCATCAAAAATATCTAAAGAAGCCTTATGAGCTGCCATAATTAATACAGGAACGTTGCTTAATTGCCAACCTTCGGCACCATGCATTGGGATAAAGCCTTCTTTCATTAAGAAGCGCTCCTCCTCGTTATGTCCCCACCAACCTGCAAAACGCGGTATATCTTTATTATTTCCATGTTTCTCGTGAACAAAAATTCCTGAAATACCACCAGGACTAGAGTTTAAGTACTTATAAGTACACCAAACAGCAAAATCAACATTCCAATTATGAAGTTGTAGAGGCACATTACCTACTGCATGTGCTAAGTCAAAGCCTACCAATGCACCTGCTCTATGTCCTGCCTCTGTAATTTCTTTCAAAGGGAAATATTGCCCAGTGTAGTAATTTACGCCACCCATTAATATAAGTGCTAATTCATCTTTATGCTGCTGAATGGTGTTAATCATCTCCTCTAAATCGAGTATTTCTTCGCCCTCTTTAGGTTCAAAAGTGATGATAGCCTCTTTCGGGTCTAACCCATGAAATTTTACTTGAGATTCCACTGCATATTGGTCTGAGGGGAATGCGCCCGGCTCCATTAAAATTTTAAACCGTTTACCTTTTGGCCGGTAAAATGAAACCATCATTAAATGAAGGTTTACAGTAAGCGTATTCATTGCTACTACTTCACTTTCCAAAGCACCTACTATTTTGGCAATAGAGGGAGCAAGTGGTTTGTGGGCAGTAAGCCAAGGTGTTTCACTTTTAAAATGCCCTTCCACACCTAAGTCTTTCCATTGATTTAAATCCTTATCTACATAAGTAGATAAAGACTTGGGCTGTAAGCCTAAAGAATTTCCGCAGAAATAAACACACGGTTCTCCATTGTGTAAAGGGAGGTAAAACCTTTCTCTGAAACCACTTAAATTATCGCTATTATCTAAAGACTCTGCGTATGATATTGTATTAATTGGAGGTGTATTGGTTGAAACCATAATGAAATAAATAAGTGCCTTATATGTATCGAATAATATTAGTTTCTTGCAAAAGAAAACAATAATAAGGGGATACGCCTAACGTATTCAGAATGAATAGGAAGTATCTTGAAGAGATAAAAATAATTATTTTAATAAAATGTTTGTACTTAAAAAAAAAGAATATAGTTTTGCACTCCAAATTTATATAAAGGTATATAAAGGGGGGATTCCAGAGCGGTCAAATGGGACGGACTGTAAATCCGTTGCTTCGGCTTCGCAGGTTCGAATCCTGCTCCCCCCACTTTAATTTGGATGAAAACAAGCGGGAGTAGCTCAGTTGGTAGAGCGACAGCCTTCCAAGCTGTAGGTCGCGGGTTCGAGCCTCGTCTCCCGCTCGATATTGCTGAGGTAGCTCAGGGGTAGAGCACTTCCTTGGTAAGGAAGAGGTCGTGGGTTCAAATCCCATCCTTAGCTCTATACTTTTACATACTCTAGCTTTATTAAATTTATTATTACTTAATAGCACTAAAAAGATGGCTAAAGAAACTTTTGACCGTTCAAAACCTCACTTAAATATAGGTACAATCGGTCACGTTGACCACGGAAAAACAACTTTGACAGCGGCGATTACTAAAGTATTAGCAGATGCTGGTTTATCTGAAGTACGTGATTTCTCTTCAATTGACAATGCTCCTGAAGAAAAAGAAAGAGGTATTACCATTAATACTTCACACGTAGAATATCAAACAGCTACTCGCCATTACGCGCACGTTGACTGTCCTGGTCACGCTGATTATGTGAAAAACATGGTTACTGGTGCAGCGCAAATGGACGGTGCAATTCTAGTTGTTGCTTCTACTGATGGTCCTATGCCTCAGACCCGTGAGCATATTCTTTTAGCACGCCAAGTAGGTGTTCCTGCTATTGTTGTGTTTATGAATAAAGTTGACATGGTAGACGACGAAGAGCTTTTAGAATTAGTAGAGATGGAAATCCGTGAGCTACTTTCTTTCTATGAGTTTGATGGTGATA
This sequence comes from uncultured Roseobacteraceae bacterium, assembly GCA_964521225.1. Taxonomy (GTDB): domain Bacteria; phylum Bacteroidota; class Bacteroidia; order Cytophagales; family Flammeovirgaceae; genus CAYUJH01. The sequence goes on along the minus strand of CAZFQW010000001.1, from coordinate 11,599 downwards.
ATATCCCAGTTGTTCAAGGTTCCGCATTAGGTGCATTGAATGGCGAAGAGAAATGGGCAGCCACGGTAATGGAGCTAATGGAAGCAGTTGATGCACATATTCCAATTCCGCCACGTGTTACTGATAAGCCTTTCTTGATGCCAGTTGAAGATGTATTCTCAATTACAGGTCGTGGTACCGTTGCCACAGGTCGTATCGAGAGAGGAATCATTAATTCTGGCGACCCAGTTGAAATCATCGGTATGGGAGCAGAATCTCTTACTTCCACCATTACTGGTGTTGAGATGTTCCGTAAAATTCTTGACCGTGGTGAAGCTGGTGACAATGTAGGTTTATTACTTCGTGGTGTTGATAAAGAGCAAATCCGTCGCGGAATGGTTATTTGTAAACCAGGTAGTGTAAAACCTCACACTAAATTCAAAGCAGAAGTTTACGTACTTTCTAAAGATGAAGGTGGACGTCATACTCCTTTCTTCAAAGGTTACAACCCACAGTTTTACTTCCGTACCACTGATGTAACTGGTGAAATTATCCTTGAAGAAGGTGTTGAAATGGTTATGCCTGGCGATAACGTATCTATTACAGTAAATCTACAGAAAGAAATTGCAATGGAAGCTGGTCTTCGTTTTGCAATTCGTGAAGGTGGTCGCACAGTAGGTGCAGGTCAAGTAACTGATATTATAGAATAATATTTCCTCTGGAAATATATAAATACAGAACCCTGTTAAGAAATTAACGGGGTTTTTTCTTTATTTCATCCTAAACTCTTCTTTTTCAGGAAAGTAAGTAGAAAAATTTACTACTTATCCTTTTTAATTCAATTCAGTTTATTTAATTTTGCACTCCCTTTAGGGAAGATGGATATACGGGCGTAGCTCAGCTGGTAGAGCGGCGGTCTCCAAAACCGTAGGTCGTGAGTTCGAACCTTACCGCCCGTGCTATTATTTATGGGGTTTTACCCATTAATTTAAAGTTATGTTTAAGAAATTAACAACATTCCTGAAAGAATCGAAAACAGAAATGGTTGAAAATGTTACATGGTCAACCTACTCTGAATTACAAGAAAGTTCTGTTTTAGTTTTAGTGGCATCATTAATTTTTGCTTTACTAATAGGACTAATGGACTTTGTATTCAGAACAGGCTTAGATGCCTATTACGCTTCTTTCTAAATAACATCTTTTGTGATGAGTGATTTGAATTGGTACGTTGTCAGGGCGATTAGCGGTCAAGAAAAAAAAGTAAAAGCATACTTAGAAAAAGAGATTGCTAATTATGGATTAAGTGATTATGTAACTGAGGTTTTAGTTCCTTCACATAAAGTCCTTCAAGCAAGGAAAATGAAAGATGGAAAAACCAAGAAGGTAGCTGTAGAAAAAAACTACTTCCCCGGTTATGTAATAGTAAGAGCCGATGTCACTCACGGAGAAGTTATGCACCTTATTAAAGGAATACCTGGTATTATTGGTTTCCTAACCGTTGATGGGCAAGATAGTACGCAGCTCCCCAAACCAATGAGAGAAGCTGAAATTAACAGAATTCTCGGGAAGGTTAACGAAACGAATGAATTTGAAGTTACTGATGACACGACTTACTTAGTAAGCGAAGAGGTAAAAGTAATAGATGGACCATTCAATGGATTCACAGGTGTAATTGAAGAGGTATTTGAGGAAAAGAAAAAACTCAATGTAATGGTAAAAATCTTTGGTAGAAATACACCTGTTGAATTGAATTACTCACAAGTAGAAAAAGTAGAATAAAAAGATGGCAAAAGAAGTAAAAGGGTTTTTAAAGTTGCAGATTAAAGGAGGTGCTGCAAACCCTTCACCACCTGTAGGTCCCGCTCTTGGTAGTAAAGGACTTAATATTATGGACTTTTGTAAGCAGTTTAATGCCCGTACTCAAGAAAAAGCAGGGCAAGTGCTTCCAGTAGTTATAACAATATATGCGGATAAGTCTTTCGACTTTGTAATTAAGACTCCTCCTGCCGCAGTACTTTTAATGGATGCTGCAAAGCTTAAGAAAGGTTCAGCAGAGCCTAACCGTACAAAAGTTGGCAGCGTTTCATGGGATCAAGTTAAGGAAATAGCTGAAACTAAAATGCCAGATTTAAACTGTTTTACAGTTGAATCCGCAATGAAAATGATAGCTGGCACTGCCAGAAGCATGGGACTGACTGTTTCTGGTAATGCTCCTTGGAACTCTTAAAATAGCAAAAGAAAATGGCAAGATTATCAAAAGCTCATAAGCAAGCATTCGAAAAATACGACCAGTCAAAACATTATAATTTGGCTGAAGCTTGCGGGATAGTGAAAGAAATCACAAACACTAAGTTCGACTCATCAGTAGATGTTGATGTCCGCCTAGGAGTAGATCCAAGAAAAGCAGACCAAATGGTGAGAGGAGTAGTAGCTCTTCCTCACGGAACAGGTAAGCAGGTTAGGGTATTAGTATTATGTACCCCCGAGAAAGAACAAGAAGCTTTAGATGCGGGAGCCGATTACGCTGGTTTAGACGATTACATCAAAAAAATTGAAGGTGGCTGGGTTGATATTGATGTAATCATTACAATGCCAACTGTAATGGCAAAAGTAGGTAGATTAGGTAGAGTATTAGGACCTCGTGGTTTGATGCCTAATCCTAAAGCGGGTACAGTAACCTTAGATGTAGGAAAAGCTGTAACCGAAGTAAAAGCTGGTAAAATTGATTTCAAAGTTGATAAATTTGGAATCATCCATGCAAGTATAGGAAAGGCATCTTTCGATGTAGATAAATTGGAAGATAATATTGAAGAGCTACTTAGTACAATTATTAAATTAAAGCCTTCTGCTGCGAAAGGTACTTATGTAAAGAGTGTTAATCTTTCAAGTACCATGAGCCCTGTAGTTAAAGTTGACAAGACATCAATCGCTGGAACATAAAAAGTCATGACAAAGGAAGAAAAAATTAGCATAGTTAACGAGTTAACAGAAAGGCTAAAAGATACAGATTACTTCTACATTGCAGATGCTTCGGGTATGACTGTAGCAGAAGTAAACAATTTTAGACAAGCTTGTTTTGATAAGGGTATCCAATATACTGTGTATAAAAATACCTTAATCAGAAAGGCCTTAGATAACTTAGATACAGACTACTCAGAATTTGATGGTACTGTATTAAAAGGATTTTCTGGAGTGATGTTTTCTTCAGAAGTTGGAAACTTGCCTGCAAAAGTTTTATTAGATTTTAGAAAAAAAGCAGGTAAGAAAGATGAGCAAAGACCTCTGCTTAAGGGTGCTTCAATTGATACTGCCCTTTATATAGGCGATAATCAATTAGATGCGCTTTCTAAAATCAAATCTAAGCAAGAGCTTATTGGTGAAATCATTGGATTGCTTGAATCACCTGCTAAAAATGTCATTTCTGCTCTTAAGAGCGGTGGTGATACACTTGCAGGTCTTGTTAAAACGCTCGAAGAGCGCGAAAATTAATAGTATACATTTAGTCTTGAATGGTGTTACGCTGGTTCCAAAAAGCTTCCACTTTATATGGTGCCTCAAGACTTCGATTATATAGGTACTTTCTTGAATAATATTTAAAGTTAAATTTTAAAATGGCTGATTTAAAAGAATTTGCTGAACAACTTGTAAACCTTACTGTAAAAGAGGTTAGTGAGTTAGCTACTATCTTAAAAGATGAGTACGGAATAGAGCCTGCAGCCGCAGCAGCTCCAGTAATGGTAGCTGGTGGTGGAGGCGACGGTGCTGATGCTGCTGAAGAGCAGACTGAATTCGACGTAATCTTAAAATCAGGTGGTCCGGCTAAGTTAAAAGTTGTAAAAGCTGTAAAAGATATCGCTGCATTAGGTCTTAAAGATGCGAAAGCTTTAGTTGATGAGGCTCCAAAGCCAATCAAAGAAGGTGTGCCTAAAGATGAGGCAGAAAGCATTAAGAAAGAATTAGAAGAACTAGGTGCTGAAGTTGAGATTAAGTAATTAATCTTACCAGATAGAAAACAAAAGCAAGGCATTTGCCTTGCTTTTTTTATGTCTTATGGTTTAAAATTCACATTTACCTTCTAAGAAAATCTGTTACTATCTATGGTGTTAATTTTAACTATAAAGCACGCTTCAGTGTGTAAGATAGGGGTTATTGTGAAGACTTATTTTGATAAAAAAACATAAAGAAAATAACCAAAGGAGGGAAATGTCTGTTTAAAATCTACCACTATCTTCTCCAGAAATTCTTCTTCTTCCTCCCCCACTGAACTTTTCAATAAGTGCCCTTTTGAGGTTTTGCTCAGCTTGGAAAAGTGCAGCAATTTGCCTTACGGAAATCACCTCTTGAAATTGCCCAAAATATTTTCTAGTGATTTTGGCGTTATTTTCTTCCAAACTTAGTATCTTATCTAAGTCGATTTTTAGTTGCTCATCACTTTTGGCCAGCATACCTCGAGTAAGCTGCATTTGTGCTCGTCTGTTTTCAATACGCTCGTGTTCAAATGCGTCGTAAACAGGCCAGAACTTGGTAGAATCTTCTTCTGAAAGTGCTAGCGTTTCTGTAATATACCGCATTTTATACTCACGCATTTTTTCTTCCATTCTACCATTTTTTTGGGCTAGAATAGGTGTAGTAATTAGCAATGTTAGGGCAATAATATATAGCTTTTTCATTTCTTTTTTTGATTATAAGTACGTTTGTACATCAATTAAATCGATATCCAATTCAAGTATTTCTTCTTCGATAGCAGTAGTACTGAGCTCTTTTTCCGTAAATTCTAAATTATTATTTCTAGCAGCCTCGGTCAGTTCAATATGAGAGATGTCTTCGGTAAGGATATAAGAATCTACTTCTTCTTGACTAAATTCTGATAAGAGCTCATGGTGGACTACCTTATCCTGTAATTCATTATACTCTGAAGAAATATTGAACCAAAGAATCAAAGAAATACTCAATACGGCAAAACTAGGTAGCCCTATCCGTAGTAAACGCGGGCTAAAAATACGGATGGGCTGCTGTTCATGGCTACTTACTTTTTGCTGAATTTTCAGAGATAATTTACCGAAATACCCATCGGGGACTTGGTAAATGTTTTCTTTATTAAAATCTTCTAGTTTTTTAGGTTTCATAATTCCTTTATTTTATGAGTTTTTAGGCTCTTTCCCTTATGTTTATGACAATGTTGAGCAGGAAAGGTTTAATCCTCGTTTAGGTATTCTTCAATTTTTTTAACTGCTATATGATAAGAAGCCTTTAATGCACCCACCGATGTACCCAATACTTCCGATATATCTTTGTAAGGCATTTCCTCAAAATACTTCATGTTAAATACTAACCTTTGTTTTTCGGGTAATGTTAAGATTGCTTTTTGAAGTTCTCGTTGGATTTCATCTCCCGAAATACCTGCACTATTATCTATTTTGTTGGTAAGTTCTTGGGTAATATCATGGATTGGTAGAAAAAAACGCCTCTTTTTCTTCTTGAGAAAATTAAGGCAATTGTTTGTGGCAATTCTGTAAATCCATGTGTATAGTTGCGAATCTTGCCGAAAAGTATGGAGCTTCTGCCAAACTTTTACAAAAACTTCTTGTGTGATATCATCAGCATCTTCGTGGTCAATCACCATTTTACGAATATGCCAATAAACGCGTTCTTGGTATTTTTGAACTAACATATTGAACGCATAGTGTTGCGTTGCTGGGTTACTAAATTTTTCTAAAAGGTCTTTATCTTCCAAAGTGTTTTTATTGAAGTCGGAATCAATTTAAAAAATCTACTTTTAAAAACATCTCATAGGGAGTATATTCCCATTTATCTTTACTTTTAATGCTTAATGTTTTGCCAAGAAATCACATGACTAATAAAGATATTTCAAAAATATTACAGCGCACAGCTTCTTTGATGGAACTACACGGAGAAAATACTTTTAAAGTTCGTAGTTATACGGGAACAGCCTTTCAGCTAGAAAAACTGGATGTTCGCTTGTCGGAAATTACTCCCGATGAACGAAAAGAACAGGGTATTTCCGCAGGGATGACTTCAAAAATCGCTGAAATTATAGAAACGGGTACGTATTCAGAGCTAGAGAAACTCGCTGAAAAAACGCCGAAAGGAGTGGTAGAAATGTTAGAGTTAAAAGGAATTGGCGCAAAGAAAATTAGAGTTATTTGGCAAGAATTAGGTATTGAAACCCTTACAAATTTAAAGCAAGCATGCCAAGAGGGAGAAGTTGCCGCTCTCAAGGGTTTTGGTGATAAAACACAAAAGTTGATTATTGACCAAATTGACTTCAAAAAAGCAAATGTGGGAAGGCTTCACTTCGCAAAAGCAGCCCCTTATGCAGTGAAACTAGTAGATTTCATAAAGGAAAATATAAGCGGTGTTAAGGTAGAAATCGCAGGGCAAGTTCGCAGAAATTTAGAAATTGTAGATACCGTTTCTCTGGTTGTAAGTACAGCGAATACAACGGGGTTGAAAAGTGTTTTATCGGAGTTGGAAGAGATTGAATATTTGGAAAAAAAATCGAGCCCGTACGTATGGAGAGGGGTAGTCAGAGAAAATGCTTTACAAATTGAAGTGCATATTACGAATGCTACGGAGTTTGCCAGCGAGTTATTTCTGCAAACGTCTGCCGCCGCACATTTAAAAATCAGCGTAGGAGAGGAGGGGAAAACGTTAAGAACTTTGGCACTAGAAAATACTTACCCAAGTGAAGAGAAAATCTACGAACAAATTGGGTGGGCATACGTTCCTCCAGAACTTCGTGAGGGTACTTTTGAGGCGAAGGCAGCTATAGAAAATACAATTCCGAAGCTTATTGAAGAACAAGACTTAAAAGGCGTTTTGCATAACCACTCTACTTATAGCGATGGGAAGCATACACTTAGAGAGATGGCTGAACACTGTAAAGAACTAGGTTATGAGTACTTGGGAATTACCGATCACTCGCAAACCGCTTTTTATGCGAATGGCTTAAAAGAAGATAGAATTAGGCAACAACACGAGGAAATTGATTTGTTAAATGAAGCGTTAGCTCCATTTAAAATATTTAAAGGAATTGAATCGGATATTCTAACAGATGGTAGCCTTGATTATCCCGATTACGTTTTGGCTTCTTTTGATTTTATTGTGTCTTCTATCCATGGGAATTTAAAAATGACTGAAGAGAAGGCAATGATGCGTTTGTTAAAAGCGATTGAAAATCCTTATACAACCATTTTAGGGCACATGACTGGGCGATTGTTATTGAGGCGAGATGGCTACCCGGTAAACCACGAAAAAATAATTAAAGCTTGTGCAAAGCACGGGGTGGCGATTGAAATTAATGCAAATCCTTGGCGACTCGATATCGACTGGCGGTGGGTTCAACCTGCCTTGCAAGCAGGTGTGATGTTAAGTATTAACCCCGATGCTCACGAAAAAGCGGGCTATCAGGATATGCGCTATGGATTGCTGACCGGTAGAAAGGGAGGGCTCACAGCGGCTCAGAACCTCAACTCGCTCTCGCAAGATGAAATTGATGCCTATTTTAAAAGCAGGAAAAAATAAAAAAAGCCACTCTAAAGTGGCTTTTTTTTTGAAAGTTATCAACGTTTTACTAGTTGAAGCCAAATGATTTCAACCCTTCAAAACTGATTTTTACAGCTTCCATAGGAGCCAAATCAAAAGTCATATCTTGTTCTACAATGTAATACTCCATGCCCGCTTGGTTTTTTTGTGCTAAGATTTTCCCAAAGTCGATAGTACCTCTGCCCACAGGGGCAAACTTGCCTTCTTCGTCCATATCCTTTACATGCCACATTTTAAAACGACCGGGGTACTTTTCAAAATATGCCAAGGGGTCTGCGCCTGCTTTGGTAATCCAAAATAAATCTAACTGAAAGTTGGCTACCTCAGGGTCTAAATTTTCTAGGAAATAATCTATCGGAACAATGCCACTTTCGTTTTCTTTGAATTCGAAATCGTGGTTGTGGTAAAGCATTTCTATGCCCGCCTCTTTGCATTTTGTGCCAATGATGTTTAATATTTCAGTTACTCTTTCCACAGAATCGCTCATGCTCATGCTCATTGTGGCTCTATCGAATTTAAAATGACCCATTGGAGGAATGGGAACTACAAAGTACTTAAAACCAGCAGCTTTTACATCGGCAATGGTTTGATCTGCATTTTCTAAAGTAACACCACCTTGGTGCGAACTGATAGGCGCCATCCCCAATTCGTTGAGGTAGTTTTTGAATTCAGCCGGTTCCATTCCGTAAAATTTCCCCTCGTTATAATCGGTGGCTTCTATGTATTTATAGCCAATAGTGGCAACTTCTTTAAGCACTTCTTTGGGGTTCGATTTCATGGAATCGCGGAGGGTATAGAGTGTAAGCCCGCCAAATCGGTCTTGAGAGAGTGTAGCTTCGGGGAGTTCTTCTTCCGAGGTTTCTTCTTGTATGGTTTCCGTATCAGATTTTTGAGAACAAGCTGCTGCTAAAAGCAATAAAAGAAGTAGTTGAATTTTCAAAAAGTATTTCATATTTATTTTGTTGAATGTATAGGAGTTAAAATTCTAAAGTGAGGTAAAAAATGCAAGAACTATATCATGCTTCCTGCTTTTTCGAGGAGTGCTTTGGTTGCTTTAATGCCATCCATTTCGGAGAGTTCGCTCCCTTCATACTCAATCCCTACGAAACCCGTATAGCCTGCTTCCTTTACTGTTTTAAGAACCCTTGAAAAGTCCGTGTGAATTTCCTCGCCTTTTTCGTTAAAATCATGCGATTTTGCGCTTACGCCTTTGGCAAAGGGCATTAAGTCTTGCATTCCTTGGTAGCGGTCGTACTCGTTAATACAGCCATCTTCGCCTCTTTCAATACAAAAATTACCAAAATCGGGGAGGGTGCCGCAGTTGTCCATTCCTACTTCTGAAATTACACCGGCAAGCCATTTCCCATCCGAAGAGTAGCCTCCATGGTTTTCTACAATTACGTTGATATTAAAATCTTGAGCGAAAGTGGCGAGTTTGCCCAAGCCATCCATAGCGGCGGCACTTACGTCTTCGGTGGTTCCTTTACCTGCCGCATTTACCCGAATGGAGTGGCATCCTAAAAATTGAGCAGCTTCTACCCATTTGTAATGGTTTTCTACAGCTTTTACTCGTTCTGCTTCGTCGGTAGAACCCAAGTAGCCTTCCCCATCAATCATAATTAAAAGGCTTTTTACGCCATTGTCGTCAGCTCTTTTTTTCATTTCTGTGAGATACGCTTGATCTTTTGCCTTATCTTTAAAGAACTGATTTACGTATTCTACTGCCGAAATTCCGAACTCATTTTTTGTGGTAGCGGCAAAGTCTAGGTTATCCATTTTGCCATCAAAAAGGGTTTTATGTAGCGACCATTGTGCCAACGAAATCTGAAAGAATAGATTAGAAGTTGTGGCAGTTTCAGAACTTACAGCCCCCGATGTAGCTGCCGCTCCTGCGCCCGAAGATTCTGCGGCAGAGGTTGTTTCGGCACCTCCTCCACAGCTACTGAGAATCATTGGAATGGAAGTGATCAAACCTCCTGCAACTATGGTTTTTCCTGTTTTTTCGAGAAATTTTCGTCGTGGATAATTCATTTTCTAAAATTTTAAGTTAAGAGTCTATCAATTAGAAGTTTTAGCAATTAAATTGAATGAGGAATCTTTAAAAAATTCAATTTATTTCCTTGAAAATACAAAATCGCAAAATAACTTTCCTTATTCGCTATCTATTTATTCATTTTGCCATGCAAAAAAGACTGCTGCTGTCCCTCGCTTTACTCCTCGTTTCCTCTTTTACATTTTCACAATCGGAGTTGGGTCTAAACCCAAGTAAGCTAAAATGGAGGCAAATTAACACCGATAAAATTCGCCTTGTTTTCCCCGAAGCATTAAGTAAAGATGCCCATAGAACGGCTTCTTTGTTGCATTATATGTACGATAGTACCTACCAAACCATAGGCAGCCGAAAGCAAAAAGTAACCGTTATTTTACAAAACCAAAATACGATTCCGAACGGCTTTGTATCGCTAAGCCCGTTTCGTTCTGAGTTTTATATGAATGGACCACAACTTGGATTTTTAGGTTCAGGAAATTGGACAGATATGCTTGCCGTGCACGAGTACCGACACGTTTTGCAGGCAACCAACGCAAAACGAGGCGTATCAAAATTTGTTAGTTGGATTTTCGGACAAAACGGATGGGCATTTATGCGGGCGATGGCACAGCCTCGTTGGTTTGCCGAGGGCGATGCCGTACTAACCGAAACCGCACTAAGTAATGCCGGGAGAGGCAGGCTACCCGATTTTCACCGAGAGTACAGGGCTTTATGGCGCGATGGCAAAAAGTATAATTACGAAAAAGCGTCGGCGGGGTCTCTGAAAGACTTCGTTCCGACACACTATCACTTAGGGTATTACATGACCGCCCACGCCCGAAAGGAACACGGCGAAAGCATTTGGGCAGAAGTAGTGGAAGATGCTTCAAAATACAAAGGAATTTTCTTTCCGCTCAGTAGAAACTTGAAGAAAAAAACAGGGCTTTCAACCCCCCAACTTTACAAACAGGCAATGGCAGAAATGGATAGTATATGGCAGGCAGAAAAAGCATCTACCAAAATAATAACCTATACGCCTATCAATACCCCCGAAAAAAAAGTTTATACCGATTACCAAAACCCCCGATTTTTAGACGAAAACACACTTGTTGTACAAAAAAGTAGTTTTAGAGAAATTAGCCAATTATTCCAAGTGGATGTAGAAGGAAATGAAAAATTTTTGGCAAATGCGGGATTTAATACGCCTTTCAACCGATGGCATTCGGTAAAAAGAGGGAAAATAGCTTGGGCAGAAGTTGCCTATCACAAACGTTGGGGCGGGAAAACCTACTCTAACATCAAGACCTACGACATTAAAAATCAGCTAAAAACGAAACTGAGCAGCGAATCGAATTATTTTTCGATAGATCTATCGCCCGATGCCAGTAAAATGGTAGCAGTATCTTATCAAGATTCGGCACGTTACCACCTTCATATTTTAAATGTTACAGAAGGAGCGGAAGAAAAAGTGCTGCCAAATCCGAACAATTATTTCTATACGTTTCCTTCTTGGGCTGCAGACGGGCAATCGGTATTTACAGTGGTACAAAAAAATAATAGAAATGCACTTGCCCAAATAGACCTAAACTCAGGAGCGATACAATTACTCACCCCTTGGTTGGTAGAACAAATGCTTCGCCCTTTTCAGCGTGGCGAATACCTTTATTTTTCGGCGGCATTTGCAAAAGTTCAGAACATTTATGCAATTAAGTTAACCGATGCCTCGCTCTACCAAGTAACCTTTAGCGAAGAAGATATTTTTGTAGCAGATATTTCCCCTTCGGGCGAAAAAATGGTTTTTTCAGCTTTTACCTCAATGGGTGAAAAACTGTATCTCACCAGTGTGAAGCCCGAAAATTGGGAGAAACTAGCCGGTTTCCCTCAACCTAAATACCTACATGCCGAAATTTTAGCAGCGCAAGAAGGGGGCGATTTGCTCGATGAGATAGCGGTGCAACAGTTTGAGCAGCAACCTTACAGTAAAATTGGCGGACTCATTAACATCCACAGTATGCAACAGTATCT